>NZ_JIBB01000016.1:0-70609 GCF_000620525.1 Acinetobacter sp. UNC436CL71CviS28 | reverse complement strand
TAGATGGCAATCAGGTTGAGGGCCTGCACCACATCCGGACAGTTATGACAGCTCAGTGACACGAATACTTCGAAGTCAGCAGTCAGGTTGAGCGCTTTAATCTGTGCCAGTACCTCGTCAGAGACTTTGGGAGCGTATCCGGAAACCTGCAACAGGGCCAGAATCAGCGAGGTGAACTCATGCCCCATCGGCAGGCCGGCAAAGAATACCCGGGGCTGCTCGCCCGCTTTGGCCACACCAAAGCTTGGGCGGCGGCTGTGCTGGCCATCAAGGCGTGCAGTCACCTGATCAGACAGGGCGGCAATTTCATTGACCAGCTCTTTGATTTTATCTGACTTGTCAGAGCCATCTAAAGAGGCAACCAGTTCAATCGGGCTTTCCAGACGTTCGAGTAATGTTTTAAGTTGTGCTGAAGTATTTTGGTCTAACATTGCTAACTTCTCCAAAGGAGTCAATATTAAGGAATGAATTGATGATACTGCAAAGCCATTAATAGGTAAAACAATATGTTTTTATAAATACAATCGGTTTTAAGAATTGTGATTAAAGAACAGAGCCGGTTTTTCGGGCCTGTTCTGATCTTGTTTTTCATGACTTAGCTGTTTAGGCGGTGTGTAATTCGCTCGGTTCTCAGTTGCAGACGACGAGACAGTAAATAAAATATTTTACTTTCTTCATGCAGCAAATAAAATTTTTTATGGCATAGTCATGATTGTTAAACTTCTCTCGATGGAGTGCATCATGCAAATTACCCGTGGTATTTATCAGCATTATAAGGGACAGCTATACCAGGTTTTTTCTGTAGCGAAACACAGTGAAACACAAGAGGAACTGGTTATTTATCAATGTCTATATGGTAATTATTCAATGTGGGTTCGACCTTTAAGTATGTTTAAGGAAACGGTGGAGGTAGAAGGTGAAACTATTCCCCGATTTAAGCTTATCCAGATCGTATAAATTTTAAACCATAAAAAATTTATAATAAAAACAGGAAAAACTGCCATGGCGACTTCCGAATTTAATGTCTATATGGCTGAGCTCTATCAATCTTTCCAAGCTCATGATGCAGACCAGGATGACCGATTGCTGCGCTATCGAAATATTGAGCCAGAATCGGCTTACTATTTGTCTATGCTAGTGCGTATTCAGCAACCCGAGAGATTGCTGGAAATTGGTACTTCTACCGGATACTCTACACTCTGGCTGGCAGAGGCGGCCAGAGCAACAGGGGCAAAATTAGTTACTCTGGAAATAGAGAAGGAACGGAGTCAGCAGGCACAGTGGCATGCACAAAAAATGGGATTAAATGATGTAGTCCAGTTTTGGGTCGGAGATGCGCTTGAGTTTCTTCGCCACACTCAAGAACAGTACGATTTTATTCTACTTGATGCAGAGCGGGATGCCTATATTATCTACTGGCCTTATTTAAAGAAAGTTTTGACCCCAAAAGGGGTCCTGATTGTAGATAACGTAATTTCACATGCAGATCAGGTTAAAGATTTTATATCTTTACTTCAGCAGGAGCAGGACATGATGTTAACGACACTGGATCTAGGAGCCGGTATACTCATGGCAACACGAACCTGAATCTTTTATTTTCAAAACTTTAATGTACTGAAACTCACGCTATTGATAGCCGGTCAAAGTGCAAATTAAACTCCAGATATTTGTGAACAAAAGCAGTTTTGTCAGTAACGCGCATCATATTGTCATATACAAATGCCGGTACGGGGTGATAGAGCTCGCCTGTACCATTATTATAAAAAATTTTTAAATAACGTGAAGTAGAGTCATATTTCCAGTAAATAACAGCTAAAACTTGTGGCATAGGTTTCCTCCACGCTTTAGTTATATTTTCATTTATAATGCTTATAAGCTGACCATAGTCGAAATAAATCTTTCTGTGAGTATAAAATATGTTATTGCTGTGCTGGCTCGGCTATAGAGTAAAATTCAAATAAAAAAAACCGCCTCAAATGAGACGGTTTTTTATTAGCTTAATCTAATCAAGATTAGATTTTACCTACTAGGTCGATTGAAGGAGCAAGTGTTGCATCGCCTTCTTTCCATTTAGCTGGGCATACTTCACCTGGGTGAGCGTGAACGTATTGAGCTGCTTTTACTTTGCGAAGCAGTTCAGATGCATCACGCCCGATACCGCCAGCATTGATTTCAACGATCTGGATTTTACCTTCTGGATCGATAACGAAAGTACCACGGTCAGCAAGACCATCAGCTTCGATTAATACTTCAAAGTTTTTAGCCAGAGTCCAAGTTGGATCGCCTACCATTGGGTATTCGATTTTCTTGATTTCTTCTGAAGAGTCATGCCAAGCTTTGTGAGTGAAATGAGTGTCAGTAGAAACTGAGTAGATTTCAACACCTAGCTGTTTGAATTCAGCATAGTTGTCTGCAAGGTCACCAAGCTCAGTTGGGCAAACAAAAGTAAAGTCTGCTGGATAGAAGAAGAATACAGACCATTTACCTTTCAGGTCAGCTTCAGTAATTTCGATGAACTGGCCGTTCTGATAAGCAGTTGCTTTAAATGGTTTAACTTCAGTATTAATTAAGCTCATCATTGTCTCCATGATTGAGTGTTAGCATTTAAATTTCATGATCTAGAATAGATAATTTTTTATCATTGGTAAAATAGTATTTTTACATTGCTTAAATCGGTAAAACAAATTAAGCCATTTCTATTTTACCTAAGTCTTGTCCGGTTCATTTTTTAAGGCGAAATCTAGAGCCAGTCGGGACAAGCATTTTTGCTACGCATATAACATGCCGTCGGACCCTTTAAAATTCAAGGGTTAAAATGAAAAAAACACTAAATATATTAAAGTGAGAATTCTTTCACTGGATGTCATTACGGCGTAAAATAGACAGTTCGTATTTTTATATCAGGAATTGCGCTCGGTGCTGAGTCATTTAAATGTAGATCAACTGGTCATGGCGCGGGACTCTTATCGTTTAAATCGGCTAGGTAAAGGTAAAGATGCAAATCCCAAGCAGTATCAGGAACTTTTTGAAAAATCTAACGCCAAGGTGCGGGCACGTGTAGAACGCCTCCCGAATATTAAACTGAATCAGGATTTGCCAGTCACGCAATATGCGGACAAACTGATTGAAGCAATACAAACGCATCAGGTCATTATTGTGGCAGGTGAAACCGGCTCTGGTAAAACAACACAATTACCCCAGATAGCAATGCTGGCAGGCCGCGGCCTGACGGGAATGATTGGTCATACCCAGCCGAGACGTCTGGCAGCGCGTAGCGTGTCACAGCGTATTGCTGAAGAAGTGGGTGAAAAGCTTGGGGAATCCATTGGCTTTAAAGTCCGTTTTAATGAACAGGGCTCACAGGATTCTATAGTCCGGTTGATGACAGACGGAATTCTGCTGGCTGAGCTGACCCATGATCGTTATCTGACTAAATATGACACGATTATTATTGATGAGGCGCATGAACGTTCACTAAATATTGACTTTATTATGGGCTACCTGAAGCAGCTCATTAAAAAACGTCCTGATTTAAAAGTCATTATTACCTCGGCAACACTAGATGTAAATCGGTTTAGTCATTACTTTAATGGTGCACCAGTCTATGAAGTGGAAGGCCGGAGTTTTCCGGTTGAGGTACGTTATCGTCCGATTTCCGACCTGAACATTGCAGGAAGTGATGATGATGAGTTTGATGACTTCGAAGAAAATTTACCACGTGCAGTAGTTCAGGCTGTAGAAGAGTGCTTCAAGGATGCAGAAGAAAAAGGTCATCCGGAACATGCAGATATCCTGATCTTTTCAAGTACAGAACAGGAGATTCGCGAACTTCAGGAAACTCTGGAAAAACATGGTCCACGGCATACAGAAATCTTGCCACTGTTCGCACGCCTGGGTTTAGGTGAACAGCAGAAAATTTTTAATCCGGGAGGAAAGGGCCGGCGCATTATTATTGCTACTAACGTGGCAGAAACGGCACTGACTGTTCCTAATATTCGCTATGTGATTGATAGCGGTTTTGCCCGTATTTCCCGCTATAGTTATCGCTCGCGCGTACAGCGCTTGCCGATTGAAGCGATATCGCAAGCTGCTGCAAACCAGCGTAAGGGGCGCTGTGGCCGTATTGCGCCTGGGGTCTGTATTCGTCTCTATAGTGAAGAAGACTTTTTAAGCCGGCCAGAATTTACAGAACCTGAGATCAAGCGGACAAACTTGGCTTCAGTCATTCTGCAAATGCAGAGTTTAGGTTTAGGAAATCTTGAAAATTTTGACTTTATTGAGCCGCCTGACCACCGCCTGGTTAATGATGGACGTAAGCTGCTCATTGAACTGGGTGCACTAAACGAGAAAAAAGCTGAGCTGACTAAAATTGGTCAGATGATGGCACGTATGCCAATTGATCCAAGACTTGCCCGCATGATTCTGGGTGGGGCACACTTCGGTGCGTTAAATGAAGCTCTGATTATTGTGAGCGCACTGGCTGTACAGGACCCACGTGAGCGACCTGCGGATAAACAGACTCAGGCGGATCAGAAACATGCTTTATTTAAAGAAGCTGATTCAGATTTTCTATTTTATTTGAAGCTCTGGTCAACTTTAAAAGGCAACAAGGATAACCAGCTAAGTGAAAATAAACGTCGCGCATTTGCACGTCAGCATTTTTTAAGCTGGCTACGTTTACGTGAATGGAAACAGACTCATAAACAACTTGTTGAACTGGCTGAAGGCTTAAAGCTGAGTTTTAATGATAAACCTGCCAGTTATGAAAACCTGCACCGAGCCCTGCTAACCGGATTACTTTCCTTTATTGCCAACAAGACTGATGAAAAAAATGTCTATATGGCGGTGCGCCAGCAAAAGGCACGAATTTTTCCTGCTTCTGTTTTACATAAGGCGGGTGCATCTTGGGTAATGGCTTTTGAAATGGTAGAAACTTCACAGGTCTATCTACGGACATTGGCTAAAATTGAGCCGGAATGGATTTTGCTAGCAGCCCGTGATTTGCTGAAGCATCACTATTTTGAGCCACACTGGTCGAAAAAAACAGGTATTGTAAATGCCTATGACCAGATTTCGCTATTTGGTTTAATTATTGAGCCAAAACGCCTGACCAATTTTGAAAAAGTTGATCAGGCAGCAGCTCATGAGATTTTCCTGCGAGATGCTCTCACAACCGGTAACCTGGGCATTATACCGCCATTTCTAAAACATAACCTGCTTAAACTTGAAGAAGTAGAGCGGGTAGAAGACAAGCTGCGCCGACGTGATCTGGTTGTAGATGAAGAAACTGTCTATCAGTTTTATGCTTCTAAAATTCCTTCTGAAATTGCCAGCCGACGCAGTTTCGAAGACTGGCTGGCTACAGTTGAGGCCAAAGAACCGCGTTTCTTATATGTCGATGAAGAGTCACTCTGGCTGAATGACCGTCCGACTACACAGCAGTTTCCGGATTATCTTCAAAATGGACAGTTACGTTTGGCTGCAAGTTACCGCTTTGACCCAAGCCATGATGAAGACGGGGCTACAGTAAAAATTCCATTACAGGCATTAGCGCAGGTCAATGAAGAGATCTGGTCTTGGGGAATTCCAGGCTGGCGTCAGGAACTGGTTGAGGCCTTGCTTAAATCTTTGCCAAAGGATAAACGACGTAATCTGGTGCCGATCCCGGATACTGCACGCAAGTTGCTGCGTGAGGTACAGGATAAGGATTTGCAGCGTCATGTTCTGAATTATCTGACATTTGCCTTGCGGGGTGAACAGATTACAGAGAAGGATTTTTCAGTTGAACGGATTGATCAGTACCTGATTCCTTTTATCAAGGTAACTGATGAAAAAGGCCGAGTGATTGAAAAAGGACGTGATCTGGCAGAGCTAAAAGCACGTTGCCGTCAGGAAACCCAGCGACCGGTAAAACAGCTGAAAGGTGAATATAAAACTTTTCCGGAAAGCTTTATTTTTGAAGCCACTCAGAAAGTAACAGGCGTAGTGATAAAACAGTATCAGGCTCTGGTTCCGGTAAAAAGCTTTAGTGAGATAGAAGCTAAAGATGAATCAGGTGTTGTTATACAAAGTTTTAATGATCAGGCCGAAGCCATTAAACAGCATCGTGAAGGAGTAATTCGTCTGATTCACATGCAGTTAGGTGACCTGATACGTCAGCTTAAAAAGCAGTTGGGTAAGCCTCTGGCTCTGGCTTATTCGCCATTAGGTGACCGGGCCAAACTGGAGCAAATGCTGGTATATGCGACTTTGCAAATGGCATTAACTGAACTGCCGGTGAATGCCGAAGAGTTCCAGAATGTACTGGCAGAGGTTAAGGGAAATTTCCTGAGTTATGGCCAGCAGGCTTTGGCAGCACTCAGCGATATTTTTATTCAGTGGCAAGATATTCGCCGTAAACTGCTCGTGCTTGATCCGGAAATTTTTGGGCGTAGTATTGATGATATTGAAGATCAGCTTGACCTGATGCAACTGGGCGATTTCGTTTATACCCAGCCGCCTGAGGTATGGGCAGAATTTCCACGTTATTTGAAGGCCTTGGTTCTGCGTCTGGAGCGTTTGCCTAATAACCTGCAACGTGATGAAGCTGCTATTGCCCAGGTTGACCCGTGGATGGACAAGTTATTCAGTGTCCGTAACAATCCGAAATCTATAGACTTTTACTTTATGCTTGAAGAATTACGTATTTCCCTGTTCTCCCAGCCTATGAAGACCAAAATACCTGTTTCTGCAACTCGACTGCAAAAACTATGGGATCGGCTCGGAATCAGTTAAAATACCGTCATTCTTTAAAAGGAGTTTTACATGGGCATCCGCATTACTGGTACTGGCTTGTTTCATCCTGAAAATGTCATTACCAACGAAGAGTTAGTTGAAAGTTTAAATGCTTATGTGGAACAGTATAACCTAGAAAATGCTGAAAAAATTGCTGCAGGTGAACTAGAGCCCCGCCGTGGTTCAAGTGCTGAATTTGTTGAAAAGGCATCAGGCGTCAAGCGTCGTTATGTGTCTGAAAAAACTGGTATTCTTGACCCGAAACGTTTGCGTCCACATTTGCAGGAACGTGCTGATGACCAGCTGTCGTTACAGGCAGAGTGGGGCGTAATTGCTGCCAAGCAGGCGATGGAAAATGCTGGTGTTACACCTGAAGATATTGATGTCGTGATTCTGGCATGTTCAAACATGCAGCGCGCTTACCCGGCAGTTGCTATTGAAATTCAGACTGCTCTGGGAATTCAGGGGTATGCCTATGACATGAACGTGGCATGCTCTGCAGCGACCTTTGGCCTGAAACAGGCTCATGATGCCATTAAGACAGGCGCGCGTCGTGTATTGCTGGTCAATGTTGAAATTACATCTGCGCATTCTGATTTCCGTTCACGTGACAGTCACTTTATTTTTGGTGATGTAGCGACTGCTTCTATTATTGAAAATACAGACAGCAAATCTGGCTTTGAAATTCTGGACACACAACTGTTTACTCAATTTTCCAACAATATTCGTAATAATTTTGGTTTTTTAAATACTAGTGAAAATGCCAATATTGATGACAAGCGTTTCCGTCAGGATGGCCGCAAAGTATTTAAGGAAGTATGTCCGCTGGTCGCAAAAATGATTACTGCTCAACTTGAGAAAAACAGTATTCAGCCTAATGAAGTAAAACGCTTCTGGTTACATCAGGCCAATGCCAGCATGAATGAATTAATCTTGAAGCTGGTAGTAGGCAAAGAAGCAGCCCAGCCAGGGCTTGTTCCGATTATTCTGGATGAATTTGCCAATACTTCTTCTGCCGGGGTCATTATTGCCATGCACCGCACAGCACACGAAGTAAACGATGGTGAATATGGAATTCTGTGCTCGTTTGGTGCAGGTTATTCTGTAGGCTGTATTCTGGTACAAAAGCACGTAGTATAAAAATATCTTGTTAAACTCTTAAGAAGGGTACAGTTTAGGCTGTGCCCTTTTTATTGTATTTGTATAGTGAGTAAAAGGGTAGCTTTAACCCGGTTCAAAGTGCAATCTGATGTTCTTTCAGACATTGTCTTAATACGCTAAATGCTACAAGCATGTCTTTCTCCTTTACACAGGCGAAACCTAGTAGCAGACCAGCTTGTGAGCGGTCTGCATCCGAATAATAGCGTGATAAAGGTCTTACTTTGACACCACGCGAAAGGGCCATTCTGGCAATTGCAACGTCATCACTATGCTCCGGCAGCTTGAGGACCAGGTGTAACCCTGCTGCATGACTAAATTCATGAATAAACTCTGTGCCCAGATAGCGCTCAATCAGTTCAATTAGAAATGCACGGCGTTTACCATACAAAATTCGCATCCGACGGATATGAGCGGCATAATGACCTTCTTGAATAAATTCAGCCAGTGCACGCTGTGTAAGTAAATGCCCGCCCCGATAAAGCTCGGCAGCTACCGTTTTCAGTGATTCGACCAGACTTTTAGGAATGACCATATAACCGATCCGTAGTGCCGGGTAAATCGTTTTACTGAATGTTCCCATATAAATGACGGGCGTATTTTCTTCCAGTCCCTGCAAGGAGGGGAAAGGCTGGCCGGAAAAGCGGAATTCACTGTCGTAGTCATCTTCAATTATCCAGCTGCCGTGATAACGGGCCAGGTCTAACAGTTGCCGGCGTCTGGATACGCTCAAGTGCGAACCAAGCGGATACTGATGTGAGGGAGTAACAAAGATCAGTTTAGGAACGGAAGATGTATGATCAGGAATAAGACCTTCATGATCAACGGGTACCGGGTTAATACACAGTCCATTGATCCGTAAAATATTCCGCGCACCCCAGTATCCCGGATCTTCAATCCAGACCTGATCACCAGCATCGCATAAAGAGCGTGAAACCAGATCTACTGCCTGATGAATACCTTCAGTAATCAGAATCTGGTCAGCCTCACAGCGTACAGAGCGCGCAACCCGCAAATAATCTGCTAATGCCTGTTTAAGTTCAAGACAGCCTCCGTCATTGCTATAGATGAGCCGTGAAATTTCCGGCTGGCGGCTTAAACGGTTCAGAATCCGGCCAAACTCGGCGTGTGGAAATTCGGTAACGTCTGGTGCGCCTGGCACAAAAGCACCCCACTGATAGGGGGATGCGGCTGCACTTTCAAGAAATGCAGTACCACGCTTAGACAGATGCTTTAACTGTTGCTGGTTGGGCTGTTCTGCCAGATGTTCATGTCCCGGTACCGTCAGATAGCTCTCCGGCAGGTTTTCAGCGACCCAGCTGCCACGTCCCGTATGTGCCTGAATATAACCTTGTGCCTGTAAATGCTCATAGGCATTCAAGATAGTATTACGTGAAACCTTGAGTTCATGAGCCAGATCACGCGAAGCCGGTAGCCGTGTTTTAGGCGGTAAAATACCTTCTGTGATGGCATCACGTAAACAGCAGAATACCCGGTGATATAGAGCTCCCTCGGTCTGTTTCTGTAAGCGCTGTAACAGATGGTCTCCTAACAAGCTAAGCAATTGGCTCTCTCCGGTTTATTAAAAATGGCTCTCGTTTCTGGCCCCATAAAGCATGAAATTATAAAACCTTATGGATGGGCCAGCAGGTTCAACCCTGGAGCTGAACATATACTCAGGCTTAATTTACTGAAATTCAAGGGTCTTAAAACAAGCAGGATTGATCAGAAGATGAATCTGAACCCGTTATAAAAGCATAACAGGAAATTAGAAACCTAAGTCATCAAGGACTATAATTTATAAGGAATTCATCATGTCAGAAGAGACCATACAAGGCGCAGTACCTTTTACCGTTGCAGAGTGCAAAGAAGCGCCTGTCAAATCTTTAAGTTTTCTGGAAGGCGTTGCAATGATTGTCGGCACCAATATTGGTGCAGGTATTCTTTCTATAGCCTATGCAGCGCGTAAGGCAGGTTTTATGCCCTTGCTATTCTGGTTAATTGTCGCTGGTATTTTGACCACCATTACCATGCTATATGTTGCCGAGTCAACATTAAGAACCCGGGCACATCTGCAACTAAGCGGCCTGTCCGAGCGTTATGTAGGTGCTTTAGGCTCATGGATTATTTTCGCAGCGGTTTGTGTTAATTCAATGGGTGCATTAATCGCCTATATGAGTGGTAGTGGTGAGCTGCTGAATTCGCTGACCGGCCTGCCAAGGTCACTCGGCAGTCTTATTTTCTTTATTCCCGCGGCAGGAATATTATGGCTCGGATTAAAAGCGATTGGCCGTAGTGAAAAAGTAATCTGTATATGCATGGTTGCTATGCTGGCAATTTTATTCGGTGCGACATTGCTCAATGAAAAAACCCAGTTTGTAAATCTGATGCAGGGCAACTGGATCTATATGATTCCAGTATTTAATGTCGTGGTGTTCTGTTTTTCTGCCCAATATATCGTGCCAGAAATGGCACGTGGTTTTAGTGATAAGCCTGAGCAGCTGCCAAAAGCTATTATTACCGGTATGGTAATTACATTTATTCTGCTGGCTGCGGTACCGATGTCCGTGATTGCTCTTAGTGGTCTGGATAACATTACCCAGGTAGCAACTTTAAGCTGGGGCAAGGTACTGGGTAATTGGGCCTTTTTCTCTGCTAACCTGTTTGCCTTGTTTGCAATGCTGACTTCGTACTGGGGGCTAGGTGGCAGTCTGGTTACAAATATCGGTGATCGTTTTAAACTGGCAATTCATAGCGATATGAAAAAGCGTCTTCTGGTCATGGCCATTGTAACTCTTCCACCATTTTTGCTGGCTTATAGCGGTATGGTCTCTTTCGTTAATGCTCTTTATATCGCGGGAACATTTAGCGGTGTAGTCCTGTCTATCATGCCCATGCTTATTTTAAAAGGTGCGCGTGCGCGTGGAGATATTCAACCTTCATGGACATGCAGCTCTGCCATTACTCACCCGGGCATTAAAATTCTGATTATTCTTATCTATTTTGCCAGTGCTGTTTATGCTATTGCTGCATTATTCAAATTATTGCCAGCTGGCTGGTAATTTTTATTGTTTCTAAACCTTAACTGCTCATTTATGAAACCGGTAAAGCGATTTGCTTTACCGGTTTTTAATGATTTTAAGCTGGAGAAAACTATTTATATTTCTTAAATAAAATATTAAAAAGACACCATTTTACCTGGATTCATTAAAGCTCCCACACCATAAGCACTTTTTGCAATTGGAATCACAACAGGGGCCAGAGTGCGCGCAAACAGGATGTTGGCATGATCAATCTGAGTGAGCATTTTAAAATCACTGGATTGACCAATAAAATCTGCTGCAATGGCTTTACCAATACGCACAGTCTGGGCAACACCATGCCCACTCCAGCCATGCACGGCATAAATTGGAAACTTGCTCCCGAACTTACGACTGTCTACAGCACCATTGACTGTCAAATCAGTAGTACCACTCCAGGCAAAATCGATTTCAACCTGCTTGAGCTGTGGGAAAACTGTATGAATACGATTTTTTAAATAGTTCAAGGTCTTCTCTGGTGACCAGCAGCTACCTGTACCTTGTCCGCCAAACAACAACCGGTTCTGTGTGACCGGGCGATAATAGTCAATCTGAAATTGGGTGTCGTAAACCGGATGCTCCTCAGGCAGAAGCTCATGAATATCAAGCTCAAGCGGAGCAGTGGTACTAACGTAAGTATAGAAGGGAAGCGTCGTCTGTTTTTTCTGTGGAAGCAACTTAAATGATGCATGATGTACAGCCATCACTACACTTTTGCGTGCCTTGACTGTACCGGTTGTTGTTCTGACATACACGCCGTCTTCGGCTTCTTCAATTGTAATTACTTCAGTCTGTTCATACACGGTACCCCCATTTTTGCAGAAGGCATAAATCAGGCCACGGTTTAGAGCAAGTGGATGAATCTGGCCGCCTAACTCATCAATCAGTCCGCCGGTATAATAGTCTGATTTAATATATTCACCTAATTCGTGTTTACCTACAATGCGTGTATGGTCTTCACCGAGATATTTACGGGCGTCTGCACCTTGGGTAAGACCAACCAGATGACCTTGATGAACCGCAGCAGTAATGTGTCCTCGTTTTCGTTGAAAATCCAGACCGTATTTTTCAGAGATTTCATCAATTAACTGCATAGCCTCTGTAGAAGTAAAATGCCAGAGTTTTTTTGCATCTTCATAGCCAAAATGTTCTGCCATTTCACCCGCTTCCCAACGGGCTAGACCAGGTGTCAACTGGCCACCATTACGCCCCGAAGCGGCACTACCAACACGATTTTTCTCAAGTACAACAGTTTCGACCCCCTGTTCAGCCAGATGTAATGCAGTAGAGGCGCCTAACAGGCCTGAACCAATGACAACCACATCACATTCACAATCAGTTTGCAGGACATTAAATTCATGCCAGTCTGCCAGAGAGCTTTCATAATAATTGGCCGGGTGGTCAGCTTGTAGATGACGAGGATTAACCCAGTTCCATTCTTTACCTGCCTGTTGAGTGGTTGACGGCTTAAAAACAACATCATTTAATATTATAGGTTTAGATATATTTAACATGGCTTCTGACCTCAATGAATTAATAAACATTGCTGATAGCAATATTCTGCTTTTTAAATTTTTTGTAAAAGAAAACGGAGATACCGGCCAATAACCAGATACAACCAAATATCAAGGAGGAATGATCCAGATTGAACCAGAGGCACAAGATGGCACAGACTGAAATAAATGGTAAAACCAGGTTGAGGAACTTATTCTTGAGTCCTGTGCGTTGCTGCTTTTTAATATAAAATTGCATAAATACTGAGAAATTCACTGCAGTAAAGGCAACCAGAGCACCGAAACTGATCAGGCTAACGACTTGGGCGAGATCCAGAAAAGCTGCACTCATTGAAATGAGGCCGACAAATAATACCGAAAAAAGTGGCGTACCGAGTTTAAAGTGAACTGCACCAAAGAATTTACGCGGAAAAATACCATCTCTGCCCATAATATGCAAAAGCCGCGAGGCACTGGCATGGGTAGCAAGGCCGGAAGCAAAGGTATTCATAATCTGCCCACACAGGAAAACCGACTGAAAAAAGGCTCCACCTACATAAAGCACAATTTCTGGCAGGGCTTCACTCGGATTATTGAAACGGACATTGCTGGGAAAATAAAGCTGGATAAACCAAGATGCACTAATAAAGATCAAACCGCCAATAAGGGTGGTCATCAGTACCGCACGCGGGATATTCCGCTTCGGGTCTTTGGTTTCAGCAGATAATGTCGTGACTGCATCAAACCCTAAGAATGAAAAACACAAAATTGATGCGCCAGCGATAAGTGGTAAAAGCTCATGATCTCCATTCCATAAGGGCGTAAGAGTCAGAACATGCTCATAACCCTGAGAAGAGCCTATACCCTGAATTACCAGATAAACAAATATAACCATGAGAATAATAGGCGCAAAAACAAAAACCAGACTTAAGTTGGCTAATATGTTGATACGAAAACAATTCACCAGAGTGACAACACTTGCAGAAATCATGACCCAAGCCCAATAAGGAACATCTGGAATCAGGGCAGTGAGGTAAATGGAAGCGAGTAATACATTAATGAGCGGAAGCAGGAGATAATCCAGCAGCGCGCACCAGCCAACAAAAAAGCCGTATTGTGGACCACAGCTTTCAGCAGTATAGGTATATGCTGAACCTGCTTTTTCAGATTCACGACTAAAACGCGCATAACTCCATGCAGTTAGCACCATTGCAATTAATGCCAGTATATAAGCTAAAGGTACGTGTCCATCGGTAACACCCGAAACGATGCCAAAGGTATCAAATACCGTCATCGGAGTCATGTAGGCAATACCAATAATAATGACTTGCCAGAGGGTCAGTTTTTTTAAATTTACAGTAGTTTTTTCCATATTATAAAAGCCCTTATATTTCTGTTTGCTACCCTGCAATTTTTAAGCCAGTCAATGATATGTTGCTGATATAAATAAAATAAGCATAAAGAATATGTGCCCAAACTTTTAAGTTCAGGTTCTTGTAATTTATAAGGTGGCTTGGCTTCTAATCAGAGGCTTAATTTAAAGCCTTTACCCATAACTGGTTTAAAGCTATAAAACCAGTAGCTGCAAGGGCTGGGATGACCGCACAATTGTACTAGCCATAGGCGTATGTCTCACCAGAGTACCCGTGCGAAAACCTTTTGTGTTGGAGGTAATTACACGGGCTGTATCATTAATAATCACAGCAGCCTGCTTGATTTTGCGGAGGCCAGGCAGAAAAACCTTTTCAAGTGAAGAGACCAGTAAGTCAATAGCAATTACCCCTACAAACTGGCTTTGTACCATTACGGGATAGGCTGTGGTAATCGTGTAGGCACCGTTACAGATATAGTCGACATAAGGCCCCTGAATATAGGGCTGCTTGCTGCATGCTGGCTGTTGAAACCAGTCAAAGGAGCGGAAATCGAGAAAACGCTGGGCATTCTGGTAGTTTTCAAGTTTAGCCTGTTGCAGTTCATCACCTTTTTTAAACCACCATTCCAGTGTCCAGTAATCTTTTTCTTCCTGGTTTTCGGGAGTATATCCTGCAAAACCAATCCCATGTGTATAAGTCGATTTTCCTAATGCAGCCTTAATTTCATATTGTAAAGCTTGACGCTCCTCAGTCGACAGTTTAATACCGCGACCCGGATCTATCATACGTCGAGATAAAATATGGCTGGTCTGCTGGGCCAATTGCTGTGCAGTTGAAGTGGTCTCACTTATAACCTGCTCGAGTAACATCTGGAGCTGTTCTATATATAATTCTGTTTTCATTCCTTTATATCCTTGTCCTTGTTATTTCACCGTCTGGATAGGAACATGCAACGTTCCGGTATATCTATTCTTGTTATGCGATGGACAGTTTGTACTCGAGCATCTGGTCAGTCAGCATCGAGATAATTTTTTTGGTGTGCAGTGCTGCCTGAGCTTCATCTGCCTGATCTAGCAATGGCAATAATTGCTGATATTGCTCAACTACATCTGTATGAAAGTCTGTATCCTGATAAAGTATCGCAACCAGAGGGGCCCACTCTGCCTGAATGGAAAGCTCCTGATTGGCTAGTCTTGAAGACTGTGCAAACGAAGCTAGAGTTAACAGACAGCGCATATCGGTTTGTGCGCGGGTATCCGGTTGTGTAGCCTGTGCAAATAGATGGATCAGTTCCCTCATTTTTGAAAGATCTTGTGTTGTCGTGCGCTGGGCAGCCAGATATACACTATGGCCAAGAATGGCGCTATGGTATTCGCCCAGATCTGCCAGATAATCACTACTGGCCTGCCGCAAGGGATGCTGCTCTAGCAACAGATCAGGAGAAATTTCACAGATAAAACTTCCACCGTTACGTCCACGTCGCGTATCAATCAGGCCTTTTACTCTCAAGGTGTTTAATGCTTCACGAACCGTAATGGGTGATACCCCCATAAGGCGGGCCAAATCGGCCTCATTTGGAAGCTGTTCATTACTTTTGAGCAGACCAGAAATGATTGCATTTTCTAGCCGTCCTACCACCTGTTCCGAGCGCGTGGCCTGCTCGATAGGCGCAAATATAATGGTATGTGCTGTCATGGCTAACTCTCTTTAAAGCCAGGCATAAAATACCCGGCTCAGGAAGCGGCTAATCTTTAAAATACGCCATAGCGATGTACAGCCTGGTCATCTTGGGGAACTGGAGCAATTGCATCCCAGAGTTCAACGATTTTACCGTCTTCTACACGCCATAATTCAAAATAGGCATGACGTGTACCTGCAATACTTCCTTCAGAGTGGGTCAAGACAAACTGGCCATCGGCAATGGTGCGATGAATTTTCGAGTATAGCAAACCTTGACCTTCGTTACGGATTTTGTTGAGGAAATCGATCACTGCCACAGTACCGTCACCAATATCAGGGCTATGCTGCTGAAATAATTCGCCGTTAGCATAATCTCTGAAGCCTTCATAATCACCTTCGATCAGCGTACGGGTAAAAAATTCTTTTACCAGTGACCGGTTATGTTCTTCCTGACCAGTCTTTGCTACCTCAGTGGGCCCGTCAAGCTGGGTACGGCCACTAAGATTGGCTGCTGCTTCAGGGACTAATCCGTCCCAGTGTTCTACAATTTTGCCATCTTTAACCCGGTAAATATCAAAACCGACCAGTGGCTGTTCATCTAGCCCTTCAAAGCGTCCATGAATAGCGACCAGATCGCCATCGGCCAAGATGCGAACAGCTTCATGTTTAAGATTTGGACAGTCTTGTACCAGTTGACGCAAACCAGAAAGCCCATCTGCGACCAGAGGCGAGTGTTCAATAAAGTCTGCCGAGAAGTAACGTTCAAGCGCACTGGTGTCATGCAGGCTGAACAGTTCATGATGCGCAGTTCCGACCAGTGCTTTAATTTCCTGTTGATTCATGTTTGGCTCCAGCCTGACTAGTCATTTGAACTCATTACGTGCTTGATACGGGTATATTCTTCAAAACCGTAACCTGACAGGTCTTTACCATAACCTGATTTTTTGAAGCCGCCGTGTGGCATTTCAGCAGTCAGCGGAATATGCGTGTTGACCCATACTGTACCAAAATCAAGTTCGCGGCTGAGACGTGTAGCACGCCCGTGATCTCTGGTCCATACACTTGAAGCCAAGCCATATTCAACGTCATTGGCTTTATAAATGGCATCCGTTTCATCACTAAATTTTTGTACGGTAATCACTGGACCAAAAATTTCATTTTGAATTACTTCATCCTGCTGTTGCAGACCAGTAATAACTGTAGGTTCAAAATAATAGCCTGGACGGTCAGCATGACGACCACCAGTTTCAATTTTGGCATGTGAGGGCAGACGTTCAATAAAGCCTGTCACATGTTTAAGCTGGTTGGCATTATTGAGTGGGCCATATAAGGCATTTTCATCATCTGGTTCACCGAACCGAGTGTTCTTTGCAGCAGCCACCAGTTTCTGCACAAATTCGTCATGTACTGCTTCAGATACAATTACTCGGGTTGCGGCGGTACAGTCTTGCCCGGCATTAAAAAAGCCGGTCATGGCTATCATCTCAGCCGCTTTTTCGAGGTCGGCATCTTCAAAAACCAGAACCGGAGCTTTACCTCCAAGTTCCAGGTGAGCCTTGGCAAGATTGGCCGCAGCAGAGGCTGCCACCTGTAAACCGGCACGCACTGAACCGGTAATCGATACTAAGGCTGGAACTTTATGTGAAACCACCTTGGAGCCTACATCTGCCTTGCCTAACACCACGTTAAAAGCGCCTTTTGGAAAGAATGGTGCTGCAATTTCTGCCAGCAGTAAAGTGCTTTCCGGTGTGGTATCGCTAGGTTTAAGCACAACGGTATTGCCTGCAGCCAGTGCAGGTGCAATTTTCCAGACAGCCATCATGAGTGGATAGTTCCAGGGTGTTACCTGACCGACTACACCCACTGGCTCACGGCGGATACTGGACGTTAAGCCTTCCAGATATTCAGATGTTGCTGTCCCTTCCAGTAAACGTGCTGCGCCTGCAAAAAAGCGGATCTGGTCCGCACATATTGCTACTTCTTCAGAAGCGATCAGATGCTTAAGCTGTCCAGTATTACGGCTCTGTGCTTCAATTAGGCGGTCTGCATTGGTTTCAATAGCATCGGCCAGGCTTAGTAAAGCTTTCTGGCGTGCAGAGGGCGTAGTCCGTCCCCAGGTTTTAAATGCTTCTTTAGCAGCAGCATAAGCGGCATCTACTTCTGCTTCAGTTGCATTAGGCGACTGTGCATATAGTTCTCCAGTTACCGGACTGATCAGATCAAAATAATTATTGTCTTGCGGTTCAGAATATTCACTATTAATAAAATGTTTTAGTTTTACAGTCGTCATTTTTTACTCTTCCTTGGTTATAAAATATTACATATAAAACTATATGTATTATGTTTTATTTAAACTGTCAAATTATTTTTTTAAAAAGAAATAAAAGCAGGAGTAAGCAAAAAAATTTATCTAATTATTTTAGTAATTAGTAAGTAACTAAAAAGATTAACTTAATTTTTAAAAACCTAACATAACCTTGAAGGGAAAATAATTTTTTTATCTAACCTATTAAGATTCTCTATTTTTTATAGCAAAACAGATTGGCTCCTAAAGAAGAACAAGAAATGGCTCTCGTCAGAATGGGGTAAAAGGGTGAGATTAAAGCAGTCATCAGTCGTCAGACAAGCCTAGAGCAGGAACTGACGGTGCTTAAATAAAAATGAGGTACAAAAAATGGATTCTAAACATACTGATATTAACAGCCGCAAGCAGCAGGCCACTCCACGCGGTGTAGGCATTATGTGCTCATGGTATGTAGAACGTGCAGAGAACGCCACTCTGTGGGACATGGATGGGCGTGAATATACTGACTTTGCAGGCGGGATTGCCGTACTGAACACTGGTCATCGCCATCCGAAAGTGATTGCAGCAGTAACTGAACAGCTCGGAAAATTTACTCATACGGCATACCAGGTTGCGCCTTATGAAAGTTATGTATCTTTAGCTGAGCGTATTAACCAGCGTGCGCCTATTGAAGGGCCGGCAAAAACAGCTTTCTTTACCACAGGTGCAGAAGCTGTAGAAAATGCAGTCAAAATTGCCCGGGCTGCCACTGGTCGTTATGGCATTATCACATTTAGTGGCGGTTTTCATGGCCGTACTTTTATGACTATGGCAATGACGGGTAAAACAGCACCTTATAAACGTGATTTTGGTGTCATGCCGGCAGGTGTATTCCATGGCCGCTATCCATCGCAGTCACAGGGAATCAGTGTGGACGATGCAATGGAAAGCATTGAAAATATTTTCAGTACTGACATGGTACCTCAAGATGTTGCCGCTATTGTACTTGAACCGGTGCAGGGGGAAGGTGGTTTCAATGTCGCACCTCAGGAATTTCTGGTGCGTTTGCGTGAGCTCTGCGACCAGCACGGTATTTTACTGATAGCCGATGAAGTGCAGACCGGTTTTGCCCGTACCGGACAACTGTTTGCTATGCAACATTACAGTATCAAGGCCGATATGATTACTATGGCTAAAAGCCTCGGCGGTGGCTTCCCGATTTCTGGCGTAGTGGGTCGTGCCGAAATAATGGATGCACCGAACCCGGGAGGACTGGGCGGTACTTATGCCGGTAATCCGCTGGCTGTAGCGGCTGCACATGCAGTAATTGATGTGATCGAAGAAGAACAGCTTTGCGAGCGTGCACATGTACTGGGTTCACAGCTCATCAAAACCCTGGAACAGCTTAAAGTTACCAGCTCCATGATTCAGGATATACGTGGTCTGGGTTCTATGGTCGCGGTAGAGCTTGAATATGCTGAGCAGGCAAAAGCGATTCAGGAATATGCCATGAGCCAAGGTCTTTTGCTGCTGACTTGTGGTAAATCAGCGAATGTTATCCGTTTTCTATATCCACTCACTATTCCGGCTGAACAGTTCCAGAAAGCTCTGGATATTCTGAAAGCCGGTTTCACAGCAGTCACCCAGCAAAATCTGGAGCGCTCTGCATGATCCAGCAAAATTTACAGTATTTACTGGACCATCCCGACATCACTTTTACCCAGCCTTCAGCTGATCATTATATCTGTGTACAGGATGCTGCTACAGGAGAACAGCTGGCTTGGGTCAGAACTTATGACCGTGCGGCTATAGAAAATGCTATTCAACGTGCTGAACAGGCACAGGCTGTCTGGAAACAGCAGACTGCCCTGCAAAAAGCTGATCTACTGTGGAACTGGTACCGCCTGATGCTCAAGCATCAGGAGGATCTGGCACAGATCCTGACTGCCGAACAGGGTAAACCGCTGTCAGAAGCACGGGGCGAGATTAGTTATGCTGCATCTTTCATCCGCTGGTTTGCTGAGCAGGCTCGTCGTGTAGATGGAGAGGTTTTGACATCATCTCAGGCACAGCAACGGTTACTGGTAATTAAACAGCCAATCGGAGTAACAGCGGCAATTACACCCTGGAACTTTCCGGCCGCCATGATTACCCGCAAGGTAGGACCAGCACTTGCTGCGGGTTGTTCAATGCTGATTAAGCCAGCAGAACAGACGCCACTTAGTGCTTATGCACTGGAGGTTCTGGCATTACAGGCAGGTATTCCAAAAGATGTCATGATTACACTGAGCGGCGAATCAATTGAAGTTGGCCAGACTTTATGCGAAAGCGACGTTGTCCGCAAGCTGAGCTTTACCGGTTCAACCGAGGTCGGCCGCATTCTCATGAAACAGTGTGCGCCAACAATTAAAAAGCTGTCACTCGAACTTGGGGGGAATGCGCCGGTTATTGTATTTGATGATGCCAATCTGGATCAGGCTGTAAAGGGAATAATGGCTAGCAAATTCCGTAACAGCGGCCAGACCTGTGTATGTGCAAACCGTATTTATATACAGGAAGGTATTTATGATGCAATCAGTGAACGTGTGATTGCTGAAGTTGCCAGGTTAAAAGTGGGTGACGGCCGACAGTCTGAAATAACACAAGGCCCACTGATTGACGAAGCTGCAATTGAGAAGGTCCAGTCGCACATTGAAGATGCCGTTAGCAAAGGTGCAAGCATCCGTACAGGCGGCAAACGGCTAAATCAAACCAGCACATTTTTTGAGCCAACCGTTTTAACTGGTGTCACTCAGGAAATGAAAATTTCTCGTGAAGAAACTTTTGGTCCACTGGCTCCATTATTCAGTTTTAGTACTGAAGAAGAGGTAATCCAGATGGCAAACAACACAGAATTCGGGTTAGCTGCTTACCTGTTTACACAAAGTACAGCCCGGCAGTGGCGTGTGGGGGAAGCGCTGGAATACGGCATGGTAGGCATCAATACTGGCCTGATTTCAACAGAAGTTGCTCCTTTCGGTGGTATAAAACAGTCAGGGCTGGGGCGCGAAGGCTCGCAGCATGGGATTGATGAATACCTGGAAATGAAATATTTATGTGTTGATATAAGTAACTAAAATTCAAAAATATCACATAGCCTGAGTGGTGGAAAATTTTTTCATCTCTCGGGCTATGTTGATATATGTTAAAGGTTCTTCACTTCTATATAGAAGTCCACCACTATAAGAACTTCTCCCATGCACATTAGAATTTCCTGAAGGAAACAGTTATGTCTAATCTTTCTTATATTAATGAAGAGGCAGGCGCCTGGAATACCTATCTGGCCCAGATTGATCGGGTGGCTCCATATCTGCAACATCTTGCTGATTATATTGATACTTTAAAACGTCCCAAACGTGCTCTTATTGTCGATGTGCCCATTGTAATGGATGACGGAACCATTCGGCATTTTGAGGGCTACCGGGTACAACATAATCTGTCCCGCGGTCCGGGGAAAGGAGGTATTCGTTACCATCCAGATGTGGATCTGAATGAAGTCACCGCGCTGGCTGCCTGGATGACCATTAAAACAGCTGTAGTCAATCTGCCTTTTGGTGGTGCCAAAGGCGGGATTCGAGTTGATCCGCGCGCTTTATCAACCCGTGAACTGGAACGGTTAACGCGTCGTTATACCAGTGAAATTGGCCATATTATTGGCCCACAAAAAGATATTCCGGCTCCTGATGTGGGCACTAACCAGAATGTCATGGGCTGGATCATGGATACTTATTCATCAAATAAGGGCTATACAGTGACAGGTGTAGTTACGGGCAAACCGGTCCATTTAGGGGGGTCGCTGGGACGTGTCAAGGCCACTGGCCGTGGCGTGTATATTACCGGACGTGAGGCTGCCAAAAAAAATAATCTGGCGATTGATGGTGCTAAAGTCGCCGTACAGGGGTTTGGTAATGTGGGCAGTGAAGCAGCAAATCTGTTCGCACAGGCAAATGCCAAGGTGGTATGTATTCAGGACCATACCGGTACGATCCTGAATAATAATGGTATTGATCTGGACGCTTTACGAATTTATATGGAAGAGCATCCAGGTGTACTCGGTTTTCCAGGTGCTACGCCTATAACTAATGACGAGTTTTGGGATGCTGAAATGGATATCCTGATTCCGGCAGCGCTTGAGGGACAAATTACTGTTGAACGTGCTGAAAAATTAAAAGCCAAGCTGGTTTTGGAAGGCGCAAACGGTCCGACCTATCCTGAAGCTGATGACGTGTTGCTGCAACGGGGCATTACGGTGGTGCCAGATGTTATCTGTAATGCCGGAGGGGTAACTGTCAGTTATTTTGAATGGGTACAGGATATTTCAAGTTACTTCTGGACTGAAGAAGAAATTAATCAGCGTTTGGATAAACTGCTTATTCAAGCAATTCATGATGTCTGGAATACTGCTGAGGCCAAGAAATGTACTCTGCGTACCGCTGCCTATATTCTGGCATGTGAACGAATTCTGATTGCACGTAAAGGTCGCGGCATCTTCCCGGGTTAACTTTTAACCGGTAGATAAATGCTAAAACCATTGTGAGAAAAACCCAAACAGGATCTATAGATTGATCAGGTTTGGGTATTTAACAGTAAAAAACTATTTGTAAATTAGTATATAAATAAGCAAATAACTTTACCGTTTTAAGATTCAAATTAATTCTCTGTATGCCTGAGCTGACGAATGAGCTGCTCGGCATTAAAGGCACCGGTTAGCCGAAGCTCACGTTTTTCTTGCCCATCCGGCTGTAAAAATAGAACCGTTGGAGGCCCCAGAATTTCCCGTTCAGATAAAATCTCATCCTGAGAAGGCTGATAATGAGACAGGTCAAGTTTGATTCTTTGCCATGATTTTAATGCTCCTTGTACATCTGCACGTGGCGTAATATCGCGCTCGATAGGCTGGCAAGCAACACACCAGTCCGCATACACATCAATCACGATAGGACGCTGAATTTGACGAGCTTTGGCCAGTACTTGATTTAATTCTTCAGCATTTCGTACTATCTGCCATGCATGAAGTTCAGAGGCATGTTGTTCGGCATTTAAAGATGACAGAGCATTTTTTATATTCCATCCACTTACGCCAATCAATAACGCTGCCAACAAGCAGGTCAAAATCTTGGCTTGCCCCTTGTTCTGCTTTCGGGTGATCCAGCCCAGATAAAGTGCGAGGGCCAACAGTAAACCTGCAAACAGAGAATAATATAATGTCAGAGAGAGTAGAGGCCGGATAAAATATACTGCCATCATCAGCATAATAAAGCCAAAGCTGAATTTGAGACGCTCCATCCACAGTCCGGGTCTAGGCAGGAAGCGGGCACCAAATACTGCAGCAATAAATAATGGCAGACCGATACCCAGGCCGAGCATAAACAGGTACAGACCGCCCAATAATGGACTTTGTGTCTGTGAAACAAATAAGAGTGAACCAGCTAAAGGCGCACTCATGCATGGGCCAACAATCAGGGCTGAAAGGACCCCCATCACAGCAGCGCCGTAAATGGTTCCGCCAGTCTGCCGGTTCTGGATACGGTCCAAACGCTGCAAAATACCTTGGGGTAGAGACAGCTGAAACAGGCCAAGCAGATTGAATGCAAATACTACAAATAGCAGTGCAAAGCCAATAATCACCGGTGGACTTTGAAACCAGCGCTGAAAACTGTAACCAACCCCAGCCACCAGCATGCCCATTAATGCATAAACCAATGCCATACTGACAACGAATGCTGTAGCGATAGGAATAGCCCGGTAACCTTTTTTACGCTGCACGATAATGCCTGACAGAATCGGAATTAAAGGTAAAGAACAGGGCAGGAAAGCCAGAAGTATTCCAAAAATAAAAAAGATCAACAGATTAAGTAGCCAGGAATCCTGCGAGAAAAGATTTAAAAATACCTGATCATTATTCCATTGATTTGACCAGAAAAAAGAGCTATCTGAAGTATTTTTAGAACTAATAGATTGATCTGTATTGGTATTTATAACTTCTAGCTGTTGAGCTTTATAAGTTGAGGACTGCCCTGCATCAGAAGATGAATCAATATCCTCACGGCTAACAAGCGTCGGATTTTGTTGTGCCGGTTCGCTACCTGTAAATGAAGCCTGAGTATTACCAAGCTGTAGCAAGCCGTTTTTTTGAGACTGTAACTGCGGAAAAAGTCCATCCTGATCAGTGGTCAAGGTAGTGCGTTGTACCGGATAACACAGCCCGTCTGCCGAGCAGCCCTGCCAGCTGATCTGATAACTGGTCTTTGGCTTCACCTGAATTTTAGCTGCAACCTGATGATAATGAACCTCTGTAATTCCAAAGGTTGGATCATTTTTCTTTGTACCTTTAGGCAGTTCAATGTTTAATGGCTGCTGGCCAACCATAACCTTGAACTGGTTATGATACAAATAATAATGTGGTGCAATATTCCATTGTAGCAGGGCTTCTTTTTGTGAAACTGATTCAGCCTTGAGCTGGAAGGCCTGTGCGGCAGGCAGAAAACTAGCATTTGCCAAAGCGCTAGTACTGACTATGCTCACAAAACAGGAGAGTAAAATTTTTCTAACGTGCACTTCTATTCATAGGGGAGGCTAAATATTTAATTGTATTATGCCTGTCTTAAAAACAAGACGCTATGAACAGTTTTGTTATTCATTTTCAAGCAAACTAGTCATAAAAAACGAATAAACTCATTATAAATTTCTATTTATTCCAAGTTTTATTAAAAAAATAGATATAACAAATATATAGGAAATTATTAAGATTTAATAATTGATTAAAATATATATTTATATTATATAAAAATATATATTGTTATTTGGTGAATCTATGATTCAGGACTATTGGCTTGCCCTACTTGGTGGAGCATTACTTGGCTGTTCGGTGATCGGCTACCTGTGGGTCAATGGCCGGATCGCTGGTATCAGTGGGCTGATTGCACAGGTACTTGATCCCGCTACTTTATGGAAAACACCGGCTCTCTGGTTTTTGCTGGGCCTTATATTAACGCCTTTTCTATATAGCTTATTTGTAGTACCAGAGATTGAATTGAATGCTTCGCCCTGGATGATGATTATCGCCGGGTTATTAGTGGGCTTTGGTACCCGTCTAGGTTCTGGCTGTACTAGTGGTCATGGTATCTGTGGTATTAGCAGGCTTTCCAGACGCTCAATGGTTGCTACATTAAGCTTCATGCTCGCAGGTTTTATCACGGTTTATCTGCTTCGGCACGTTCTGAGAATACAGTCATGAAAAATATTTTGGCCTTTATATTTGGTAGTATTTTTGCGCTTGGGCTGAGTATTTCAGGAATGGCTAATCCTGAAAAAGTACTGGATTTTCTGGATATCACTGGTACATGGGACCCAAGTCTGGCTTTTGTGATGATAGGTGCCATTTTAGTAGCCATTATTCCGTTTCAGAAAGCGCTACGTTCTGCCGAGCCTAAAACTGTATTCCATGAAACAATAGAACTACCCACCAATCAAAAAATTGATTCTAAACTCATCATGGGTGCGCTGATTTTTGGTATGGGCTGGGGTATAGCTGGAATTTGTCCTGCACCAGGACTGACCCTGATCGGTCTTGGCCATTATGAATCACTCTATTTTATTTTAGCGATGCTGGCCGGTGTATTTGTTCATCGCAAATGGTTTGGATAGGAGAGCGAATATCATGACAATAAAACCTCTGGTTAAGGCATTTTTTGATAATGATACCAATACTTTCAGTTATGTAGTTACTGATCCTGTCACAAAGCACTGTGCTGTCATTGACAGTGTGATGAATTATGATGCAGCTTCAGCTTCCATGCATTACCAGCAGGCTGATGAAATTCTGCTTTATATTAAACAGCAGGGCTTAACGGTTGAATGGATCCTTGAAACACATGTGCATGCTGATCACATGACAGCTGCGCCATATATTCAAAGTAGTGCAGGTGGCAAAATTGCCATGAGCAGAAAAATCTCTGTAGTGCAGGAGACTTTTAGCAAAATTTATAATTTTGAGCCTGAATATTTTAAGGTTCATCATCCTTTTGATTATCTGTTTGAAGATGGTGAAAAGTTCAAAATTGGCGAACTTGAAGCCTACAATATTCCGACGCCAGGGCATACACCTGCCTGCCTGAGTTATGTCATCGGTGATGCTGTTTTCGTAGGAGATACCTTATTCATGCCAGACTACGGTACAGCACGTTGCGACTTTCCAAACGGCAGTGCTGAACAGCTGTTTGATTCGGTACAGGCTTTATATCAATTACCTGATCATACCCGGGTATTCTTGTGTCATGACTACAAGCCAGAAGGCCGGGATGAGTTTGTACATGAAACGACCATTGGTGCGCAGAAACATGGCAATGTCCATATTCAGGAAAATACCCGCAAACAGGATTTTGTAACTATGCGCACCCAGCGCGATGCCAAATTATCTATGCCTAAACTAATCTTGCCAGCGATTCAGATCAATATGGATGGAGGACAATTACCAGAACCGGAGGCAAATGGGGTACGTTATCTGAAAATCCCTCTTAACTTCTTTAATTAATTTTGCTCAAGAGCTCTACCTATAACAGGAAGAAACTCGTAAAGAGTAGTAATGCCAGAACTTAAACTCATCTGAAAATTCTGGTTCTGGCCAGGCAGCATTAAAAATTTTTTTATTACATTTCATGTTTTATATTAGCCTTAAAATTCTAAAAATATCTTTTATAAGAAACACATAGTGACTCGATTGAGGTTTGGTACAAAATTTGTCTTAGTTAGTCTAAAAAAAATATTTCTAAAAAAAATTATGAAATAATTGTTAAAACAACCATATTTAAACATTGAAGAGAAACCAAGCCATTAAAAGGTTTAAGCGTTTATCAGGGAGTGTATTAGTGCAATTAAAAAATTCTGGTTTATTTAAACAACAGGTATTTATTGATGGTCAATGGCTAGAAGCAGAGCAGAATAAAAGTTTTGCCGTAATAAACCCGGCTACTGGTGAAACCATTGCTCATGTACCTTCTGTTAGTGAACAGCAGGTAGTAAAAGCAGTACAAGCAGCTGATCAGGCACTACAAAGCTGGAAACAGACCACTGCAAAAGAACGTTCAATCCTGCTAAAAAAATGGTACCAGCTGATGATTGAACATCAGGAAGATCTCGCAATAATTCTAAGCACGGAACAGGGTAAACCAATGACCGAAAGTCGGGGGGAAATTCTGTATGGCGCAAGTTTTATCGAATGGTTTGCTGAAGAGGCTAAACGCACTTACGGTGATGTGATTCCCCATGATAAGCAGGGACGTCGCCTGCTTGTGATTCGTCAGCCAGTTGGCGTAGTAGCTGCAATTACACCTTGGAATTTCCCCAATGCCATGATTACCCGTAAAGTTGGTCCGGCATTGGCGGCAGGCTGTACTGTCGTGATTAAACCAGCTTCTGAAACTCCACTTTCTGCACTAGCTCTGGTCGCTCTGGCTGAAGAAGCCGGAATTCCAAAAGGTGTAATCAATGTAGTGACTGGCAGTGCCCGTGAAATAGGTGGAATCCTGACTCAGCATCCTCTGGTGCGTAAGGTATCTTTTACCGGTTCGACCGCCATTGGTAAATTACTGATGCAGCAATGCTCTTCAACCATGAAAAAAATCAGTATGGAATTAGGTGGTAATGCACCATTTATTGTCTTTGAGGATGCAGATCTGGATAAAGCAGTTGAGGGAGCGATAGCATCAAAATTCCGTAATAGTGGCCAGACCTGTGTATGTACCAACCGTATTCTGGTTCAAAACAGTATTTATGATACTTTTGTTGAAAAGCTTGCCGCTGCTGTAGCAAAACTCAAAGTTGCTCCTGCTTTTGAACCGGGTGCAGAACAAGGCCCGCTGATTAATGAAAAGGCAGTTGAAAAAGTTCAGCAACATATTGATGATGCAACCTCCAAAGGAGCTAAAGTCATTTATGGTGGGCAGCGGCATCAATTAGGTCAGACATTTTTTGAGCCAACCGTCTTAACTGATGTAACCCCAGATATGCAAGTCGCACAAGATGAAACCTTTGGACCACTAGCACCAGTTTTTAGATTTACCGAAGAAGCAGAAGCTATCCGTATGGCGAATGATACTGAATTTGGCTTAGCTTCTTATATTTATACGCAAAATCTAAGTCGGGCCTGGCGTGTAAGCGAAGCTCTTGAATACGGTATGGTCGGTATAAATGAAGGTTTAATTTCTACTGAAGTTGCACCTTTTGGTGGAATAAAGGAGTCGGGTTGTGGCCGTGAAGGTTCTAAATATGGGATCGAAGACTACCAGGAACTTAAATACTTGTGCATGGGTATCTAGTCAGTTTCTGGCAATTTCTTTGAGAATGTAATCGTATAGTTTTATGATAGCCTGATATTTCATGATGAAATCATGAGTATAAGGCCTGTCCAGGAAACTATTTAACGTTACAATAACAGGGAGAAATTAGACTGAACGTTATGAACACAATTAACACAGCCCCTGTTATTGATACTAAAGCCTTTCGCCGGGCACTGGGTAATTTTGCAACCGGTGTCACTGTAATGACTGCTCAGAATAGTCAAGGTGAAAAAGTTGGCGTAACAGCTAACAGTTTTAACTCTGTCTCACTTGACCCAGCATTGATTCTATGGAGTATCGATAAAAACTCTTCAAGTTACCGGATCTTTTCACAAGCCAGTCATTTCGCGGTCAATATTTTATCTGCGGCTCAAATTGAATTTTCCAATAATTTTGCCCGCCGTGCAGAGGACCGTTTTGCTGGAGTCGATTTTGACATGGGTGCCGGTAAAGCACCTTTATTAAAAAACTGTTCCGCTGTGCTGGAGTGTGAAAAATTTGATATTGTTGAAGGGGGTGATCACTGGATCATTCTGGGTAAAGTGGTTAAGTTTCATGACTATGGCCGTTCTCCTTTACTTTATCATCAAGGTGTTTATTCTGCGGTACTGCCTCATCCGAGTTTGAATACGCCTGTTGAGTCCAGAGAAGATAGTTTTCCTGGCCGTTTATATCATAACATGTACTACTTGCTAACTCAGGCAGTGCGAGCCTATGAAAGCGACTATCAACCCAAACAGCAGGCTACAGGTTTTC
Organism: Acinetobacter sp. UNC436CL71CviS28; assembly: GCF_000620525.1. Lineage (NCBI taxonomy): Bacteria > Pseudomonadati > Pseudomonadota > Gammaproteobacteria > Moraxellales > Moraxellaceae > Acinetobacter > Acinetobacter sp. UNC436CL71CviS28. The sequence continues at coordinate 41,635 of NZ_JIBB01000016.1, read as the reverse complement.
GGACCAGTGAAGCACGTTTATTACTTGTATTGGACAGTAAAACTGCCAGTAGTAAAAGTGCACTGCAGCATGAAGTCGCTATGCCGATTGCCGAGGTTGAACAGGCAGCCGAGATTTTAGCCCAAAAAGGTTTGCTTATTGAAACCGAGACTACTTATGTACTTACGGAACACGGAAAGAGTGTGGCCAATATGCTCTACCGGATTTCTGAAAGTCATCAACAGGAAGTATTTTCAAAATATACAGAAGAGCAACGCGAACTCTTTAAAGAAATGCTTAAAGACCTGATTGAACTTTAAAAAGTTTTTAATTTTATATTTAACTTGTTCTGTTATTTTGTCTTATCTGAATTATGAACAGTTTAGGTAAGATCTTCACGTCTTTATAATAGCCTAAGCATACTGACCTTATTAAAATTTAATAATTTATTTTAAAATTTAATTACATTATTTATAATAAATTTATGCATAATGTAATAGGTCCAACGCTTAAATAAAAGGTATTTAAATAATAAGATGAATTAATTTAAATCCTAAAATAAGGATATTAAAGCAAAAGTGATTTATTTTGAAATCTGGAAAATTTTTATCAATTCTTAAATTGCTCAATTTAGTAATTTTTATAACACTAACCAGGATGGTAGTATGAATACTCATGTCATTATTAACGGTGAGAATATTCAAGGATCAGCAGAAACTTTTAAAGTGCTGAATCCAGCTAATGAAGAAGTAATCACGGAAATAGCCAGTGCAACCCCAGAGCAGGTCAATCAGGCAGTTCAGGCTGCTACTGAAGCTTTCAAGCAATGGAAAAATATTTCTGATAAGGAAATTAATAACAGTTTTAGTAAAATTGCGAATGATATCCGTCAGGAAAAAAAAGAAATTGCCCGGTTAATTACCTTGGAGCAGGGAAAGCCATTAGGCTTGGCAGAGTTTGAGGTAGAAGCAGGTGCTAGCTGGATTGAATACATCGCCAGTCTTGAAATACCAGTTGAAACTATTCAGGAACCTGGTGGTAAAACTATTCAGGTTTATAACCGCCCACTTGGTGTGGTCGCATCGATTACACCATGGAACTGGCCGTTTATGATTGCAGTCTGGCATCTGTTTCCGGCCTTAAAAACTAAAAACTGTATTGTCAATAAACCCTCAGAATATACTCCTTTAAGTACAGTCAAACTGGTAGAAATTATTAACCGTCATGTACCAAAAGGCGTGTGTAGCGTAGTACTTGGCACAGGTAAAGTCGGGCAGGTTCTCAGTGAGCATCCTGATATCGCCAAAGTTACATTTACCGGTTCGACACGTACCGGGCAGAGTATTTTGAGCCATTCGGTTAATACACTTAAAGGTGTAGTACTGGAATTGGGTGGTAATGATGTAGGAATCGTACTAGACGATATTGACGTAGATAGCACGGCCGAGAAAATTTTTGGCTCGGCGTTTTTAAATGCTGGCCAGACTTGTGCCGCATTAAAGCGCTTATATGTGCATGAAAATATTTATGAGGACTTAATACATAAACTGGTAGAAATAGCTGAACGGCAGGTTGTGGGTAATGGACAAGAAGAAAACACAACTTTTGGTCCGGTACAAAACCGTATGCAGTTTAATAAAGTTAAGGCGCTTATTGAGGATGCGATTGCTCAGGGTGGAGAACTGCTTACTCAGGCACCAGTACTGCCAGAAAACGGCTATTATATTGCACCGACTTTGATTGCAAACCTAAGAGAAGGTGTGGCACTGGTAGATGAAGAGCAATTTGGTCCGGTTTTACCTATTATAAAGTTTAGTGAGATAGATGATGTGATCCAGCGCGCCAATCAAAGCTCTTTCGGGCTCGGCGGTTCAGTCTGGAGCCAAAATATTGAAAAAGCTCAAGAGATTGCCAATCAGCTAGAATGCGGTACGGTGTGGATTAACAGTCATGCTGACCTGTCACCTGCTGCACCATTTGGTGGTTGGAAACTTTCCGGCTTGGGTTATTCATTTGGATTGGATGGCCTACTTTTATTTACCAAGAAACAGGCAATCCATATCAGTCGCTAAAATGTTAAGGTGCCTCTTAGCTGATAAATGAGATAAGAGGCATTTAACAGTCTGTTTTAAACGTGCAAGGTCAGGTTATATTCAAAGAATATAAGTAATTCTATTCTTCAATTATTCATGCCTATAGTTATGTTTAATTCTAAAAATCAAAGCAATAAATTTTAAAATATAAAAAATATTAAGCCTGGTTTTCATATATTAAATCGGTACCTTAACTTGATGATCAGAAATATAAATTGGCTCCTGACAAATTTTAAAAAATGGTACTCGCAGGCTCTGGATAAACACGCCATATTGTTTAGGTCGATAGGGCCAGATGTATTAAAACAAGTGGTGGCGAACGTACCATGTACATGAGTAAAAACTTGTACTTGCAGAGAATATTAAATAATGAATCTAAAAAATAAAGTCAGAAGCAAAGATTGAATGCTGTTTGGCAATATCGAGTATTTTTAGTGTGGTGGCGGCTATAGTTTAAGTGACACGAGCTAAATACCTCTGATTTTTAAAGTAAGTCTCTAACCTGACTATAGTTTCCTTAAACTCTAAAGCTAATGTGTATAAATAAATCTGATTGATCAAGATCATTATTCATTTTAATTGCTGGCTATAAACTCTGGACTCTTCAATTCAAGCAAAACAATTTCGTAAGGTGTAGATATGGCATTTTTATTTCAGGACTAATGTACAGTTTGCTGAATCTTGAAATTTTTTAAGTCGCTATCTATTTGCAACCATTAAAAAATTCATGGAATGAATACAAGATGCAGATAAATAAAAAAGAATCTTCGAATCAGTTAAGTGATTCATTAAAAACCAGACACCTCACCATGATGTCAATTGCCGGTGTTATTGGCGCTGCTTTATTTGTTGGCTCAGGTAGCATTATCGCAGCAGCTGGTCCGGCAGTAATACTGGCTTACTGTGCCGGTGGAGCTCTGGTGGTATTTATTATGCGCATGCTGGGTGAAATGGCGGCCACCTCACCCGATACCGGTTCTTTTTCGACTTATGCAGAACGTGCCATCGGGCGCTGGGCGGGCTTTACGATCGGTTGGCTGTACTGGTGGTTCTGGGTGCTGCTGATGGCGTGGGAAGCTTATGTGGCAGGATTAATCCTGCATGAATGGTTTCCCTTACTCAGTGTAAATGTATTTACCCTGATGATGACGATTACTCTGACTGCCATCAATTTTATGCGGGTGAGTAAATATGGTGAGGTAGAGTTCTGGTTTGCTCTAATTAAAGTGATTGCAATTGTCCTGTTCATTGTTTTGGGTATATTGGCAATTTCCCGGTTATGGCCAGTGGGTGGCGTCAGCGGCTTAAGCAATCTTAGCACTCATGGCGGCTTTATGCCCAATGGTTTGGGGCCGGTCATTGTTGCTTTACTGGGGGTCATGTTTTCATTTTTAGGCGCAGAAATTGTAACGATTGCCGCGTCAGAATCTAAAAATCCGGTAGAACAAACCAAGCGCGCTATTAAATCTGTAGTCTGGCGGATCTGCCTGTTTTATATTGGCTCAATCTTCTTGATTGTCTGTATTGTTCCATGGAATGATCCTTTGCTTAGCCAGACAGGTTATGGAGCATACCGCCGTACTTTTGAAATATTAGGTATTCCTGCAACCAAGTGGATCATGAACTTCGTAGTACTGACATCGGTCAGCAGCTGTTTTGTTTCAGGTCACTATACCGCATCACGCATGTTGTATTCGCTTTCAAAGCGAGGAGATGCACCCACCCTGTTTCAAAAAACCCGTAAAAATGGTACACCAGTATTTGCTGTATTGGCCTCTTGTGTAGTGGCATTTGCTATTGCACTGATGAATTTTTTTGATGCACTTAAACCCAGAGAAATTCTGGATATACTCATGAACACCACGGGTATGATCGCGATGCTGGTTTATCTGGTGATTGCTATTTCTCAGCTCAGACTACGCCGGAAAATGGAACGCGAAGGTCAGGAAATCAAACTCAAAATGTGGTTTTTTCCGTGGTTAAGCTATCTGGTGATTGCTTTTATTGTTGCATCTTTAATTGCCATGACTTTTATAGAGCAATATCGTGTTCTGGTTATTTCTACAGGTGGAGCGGCATTAATCGTTATTTTTATTGGGATTACACTGCAGTTTAAAGCTTACCGGAGAAAACTGGCAGCCCAGCGTCCACTTAAACGAAGTTATTTCTAGTATATCAATTCATCCATGCCTTAAATCTTTTTTAAATTTTTCAGGTTATAGCTACTGTTATAGATGCTATAACCTGATGATTTTTTAATCATACATTTTAATTTAAATACTGTTTTACTAGCTTATAATCTGCTCATTTCTCTCATTGCTTAATATAAAAATTATCTCTTCAGCACATTTTGGTGCAGTTTTTGCATTTTTCCAGATGATCTTATTAAAAGTTTTAAGAAAATGCAGTTTTTGAATGAAGATAAGCCCGATGAATCTGCTCGCTGGTTTGCACGTCTGGAATTGGGTTTTAAAGCAGCACAGGACCGCACTATTTTACAGCATCGTTGGCATTTTGGACCAATTAGGGTGCAAAAAATGTTATGGCCAGAAAAAACTGGAGTGTGTCATGTCATTATTGTGCATCCGCCTGCAGGAATTGCCGGGGGCGATCATCTGACTTTCAAGATTCATGTGGATGAAGAAGCACATGCCTTGGTTACTACTCCTGGTGCCGGAAAATGGTACAAGACCAATGCGAAACAGGCTTTCCAGCATATTCAGATTCAGGTTGAAAATAATGCAATTTTTGAATGGGTTCCTCAAGAAACCATGCTGTTCAATGGAGCATGGGCACACACTGAAACCACAGTTCAACTAAAGAACAATGCCAGCTTTATTGGCTGGGATATGCTGGTGATTGGGCGCCAGGCGCGAGATGAACGGTTTACTGAAGGCCTGTTTCAGAACCGCTTTAAACTGTTAAGAAATGAGCAGTTACTGGTCGCAGATAGCCTGAACTTTAAGGGGAATGACCGCTGGCTTAGCTCGTGTCTGGGAATGAATAATCGTGCAGCTATGGGAAGTTTCTGGGCTATAGCACCTGAAAAATTTAGAACCAGCTTTTATCTGGATCAACACCTTGATCTGATCCGTGAGCTGATGATGCGTATGGATACACCAGTAACTTTAACTCTGCTCAATGATGTGATTTGTGCCCGTTATCTGGGGGATGATGTCCGTCAGTGCCATGATGCCTTTGCGGCAATCCGTGCCCGGCTGCGACTTTACTGGTTTGACCTGAATGAAGAGTTTCCACGAATCTGGAAAACCTGACAGTTAAATAATCTTCAAGCCTGCGCATTCTAAAAAAACTTGCATATATATTGCATGACATTTGTGAAGAATTTTAGGAAAGAGATATGGAACTCAACCCTACTGAAAAAGACAAATTATTGATTTTTACTGCTGGCTTGGTAGCAGAACGTCGTAAGGCACGGGGGGTAAAGCTGAACTATCCTGAAGCAATTGCTTTTATTTCAGCAGCATTACTTGAAGGTGCACGTGACGGTATGACGGTAAGTGACCTGATGCACTATGGCACTACCTTGCTTACACGCGCAGATGTCATGGAAGGTATACCGGAAATGATCGCGGAAGTGCAGGTAGAGGCAACGTTTCCAGATGGCTCCAAGCTTGTGACTGTCCATCAACCGATTGTCTAGGAGAGCAATATGATTCCGGGTGAAATTTTTACCCCTGACCTCGACATTGAAATGAATGTCGGTCGTCAGACCTTGAAAATCACTGTAGCAAATGCCGGAGACCGTCCAGTTCAGGTGGGTTCACATTTTCATTTTTATGAAGCGAATGATGCATTGCAATTTAACCGGGAAGCCACAAAAGGCTACCGGCTCAATATTGCTGCGGGTACAGCAGTGCGTTTTGAACCCGGTCAAAGCCGCTCTATAGAGCTGGTTGCGCTGGCAGGCAAGCGTGAAGTATACGGGTTTGCGGGTCGTGTAATGGGCAAGCTGGAAGAACAGGAACACAAAAAATGAAAATGTCACGCCGTGCCTATGCGGAAATGTTTGGTCCAACACTCGGTGACCGGGTTCGTTTGGCGGATACCGAACTGTTTATTGAAGTCGAACAAGACCTGACTACCTATGGCGAAGAGGTCAAGTTTGGCGGTGGTAAAGTCATTCGTGATGGAATGGGGCAATCGCAGCTGCTAGCAGAGGAGGTGGCCGATACCATAATTACTAATGCGTTAATTGTCGACTGGTGGGGAATTATTAAGGCTGATGTCGGTCTAAAAAATGGCCGGATCTGGAAAATTGGTAAGGCTGGTAACCCGGATATTCAACCCAACATTACTATTCCTTTAGGAGCAGCAACTGAAGTGATCGCAGGTGAAGGGCAGATTCTGACTGCAGGGGGAGTTGATACGCATATTCACTGGATTTGTCCGCAGCAGGTAGAAACTGCACTCATGTCAGGTATAACCACTATGATTGGTGGTGGAACCGGGCCTGCAGCCGGTACTTCGGCAACTACTGTTACTCCAGGGCCATGGCATATCTCGACCATGTTGCAGGCCATTGATGATTTGCCCATGAATATTGGTTTACTGGGTAAAGGTAACTTAAGCAAACCGGAACCAGTTGCCGAGCAGATCCAAGCCGGTGTGGTGGGCTTAAAACTTCATGAGGATTGGGGATCAACGCCAGCGGCCATCGATAACTGTCTAACTGTAGCAGAAAATTATGATGTACAGGTCGCCATACATACCGATACTTTAAATGAAAGCGGATTTCTGGAAGAGACCCTGGCAGCATTTAAAGATCGTACGATTCACACTTACCATACCGAAGGTGCGGGTGGTGGACATGCTCCAGACATTTTAAAAGCAATCGGGCAGCCGAATGTTCTACCATCCTCTACTAACCCGACCCGGCCTTATACGGTAAATACTATTGATGAGCATCTGGACATGCTGATGGTCTGCCATCATCTCGACCCGGCTATTGCTGAAGATGTAGCCTTTGCAGAAAGCCGTATCCGTCGTGAGACCATTGCAGCAGAAGATATTCTGCAAGACTTGGGCGCAATTGCTATGATGTCATCAGACTCGCAAGCCATGGGTCGTGTAGGTGAAGTTATTATCCGTACCTGGCAAACCGCGCACAAAATGAAAGTACAACGCGGTACACTAGAAGGCGATAATGCCAGTCATGACAATAACCGTGTAAAACGCTATATTGCCAAATATACAATTAATCCGGCAATTACACATGGATTAAGCCATGAAATCGGCTCAATAGAAGTCGGTAAGCTGGCTGATCTGGTACTGTGGAAACCGGCATTTTTTGGGGTGAAACCTTCCATGATTATTAAAGGGGGCATGATTGCTGCTGCGCCCATGGGCGATATTAATGCCTCTATTCCAACTCCGCAGCCTGTACATTACCGTCCAATGTTCGGGGCATTTCCACGAGGTGTGCACAATACCTGTATTACCTTCTTGTCACAAGTAGCGATTGAGAGAGGTGTACATAAAAAATTGGGACTAAAAAAGCTCATCAGTCCATGCAAAGAAACACGTAACCTCACTAAAGCGGATATGAAGCTAAATACTTACTGTCCTGTGATGGAAGTAGACCCGGAGATTTACGAGGTACGGGCAGATGGGAAATTACTGACGTGTGAACCTGCGGAAGTGTTACCAATGGCGCAGCGTTACTTCTTGTTCTAAATGATAATTTAGATCAATATGCCATCTTTACTATTAAAATAATTGAGGGTGAAGATGGCTTTTAAATTTGAAAGTCAGGAATTTAAGCTTAAATTTGATCAAGTCGAATCACTGGCAAGGAGCATAATAGAAGATGACACGTACGCAGAAAGTATTAAAAACTTAGCCAACCATTTTCTAACTGCAACCCGCGTTTTTAACACGAATCTTGATTTAAGTGATTATGATCAATATATCGAATATTCGAGGAAACAACCTGTATCTGATTTCGTAAAAGTCATAGATCAAGCCCTCAAGAAATATAAAGATAGTAATTTAGAATCTGATTTAATCTATCTATTCGAAATCAGTTTAAATTTAATTAATATCTATTTTTCTGAACTAACTTTTATTCTAGGCGGATTGAATAATTCAATTTCTTTGGAAGTGGGCAGTGTTATTGACTTTGTTAGTACCAAATATTCCAATGATCCCAATTTTAGACACTATGTTAGATTTGCTGAAAGAGATTTGCCATTCCAAATTTTTAAAGAGTTATTTCATTCAAATGAAATTAAAAATGTAGTGGAATTAAATATTAAGTTAAATGAAGCTAATAATGCTATCAACACTTGGAATAGTACATTCGAAACTAAGCGAGATGAAGTAGAAAATTTAGAAAATAAACTTGAAGAATATAAAATTAAATATGATTTTGTTCTTTTAAATAAGGGGTTTAAGCAACTCTATGAACAGAAAAAAGAGGAGTTGAAAAGTAGGAGAGAAGGATATTCTGCTTTTGGTGCAATGTTATTTTTTACGCCGTTATGCTCAATCGCACTTTTTATATTTTTATATTTCAGTTTAGGTGAGCAAGGACTTAAATTTATTATTTATTTATCATTACCCGTTACTACATTCATGATTATTGTTTTTTATTTTGTGAGAGTAGGACTACAGCATGTTCGTTCGGTTCAATCTCAAATGATGCAACTTGAACTACGAATGGCGCTCTGCCAATTTATTTATAACTATGCAGAAGACTCTGAAAAGTTACATAAGAAAAACTCATCTGGTTTTGAAAAGTTTGAGAACATAATCTTCTCACCACTTGTGTCTTCTGACGATAAAATTCCGACTACATTTGATGGAATGGAACAACTTGCTAAATTAATTGGGGAGTTCAGGAAATAAATGCACCAATAAAAACCTTATTGGCACGAAAAATGCTTAATTTTGAGGCGTAAAACTACTGACAGTTGATATGAGAATCATGAAACATTCAATTGTTAGGGATCTTTGCTTTAAAAAGGATAAGCATGAAAATCTATACCCAGCGATTAGAGACTATTCAACATAACAGTTCCTTTGAAATTGTTGAGCTGACATTTGATACCCGTCAAAAAAGCCGTTTTCGTGCGACCTTAAATTCAGGTATCGATATTGGTGCAGATTTACCTCGTACAGGTATTTTAAGAAGTGGTTCATTTATTGCCACAGAGCAGGGTGATATTTTGCGTATAGATGCCAAACCTGAACATTTGATGCAGGTGATCGCCCAGAGCGACTTTGATTTGGTAAAAGCAGCCTATCACCTAGGTAACCGTCATGTTCCGCTGATGCTCACACCTAGCGCTTTATATTTTGAACCTGACCATGTGCTGGCAGAAATGGTTACAGGACTGGGTCTAACCGTTGCTGAGATCGAGCATCCTTTTGAACCAGAAAGTGGTGCCTATGCACAACACAGTCATGAACATCGTCTAAGTCCAATTAAAGCTTTACATGCTCATGGCCATCACTAATGCCAGCCAGCTTCTCAAACTGCTAACACTCTCTTCTACAGCCTTGCCGGTAGGCGCTTACTGCTATTCGCAGGGGGTGGAAAGTGCGATTGATCAGGGCTTTATTCATGATGAAGTTTCTAGTATTGCCTATTTTGAAGAAGTACTTGAAATGCTGCTAGTACGCTTTGAATTGCCCGTACTTCAACGCCTGATACAGTTTTACGCCAATGAAGAGCAATTTTTATACTGGGCAAACTTATATCGTGCCAGTCGTGAAAGCAGAGAATTGCTGGCGGAGTCACAGCAACTGGCGTTTTCCCTAAATGCCTGGATACGAGATGTTCTAAAACTTCCAGTAACTGTTAAAAAACAGTTTGGTTTTGTTCCGGTATATGCCCAGTTATGTGGCCAACTACAACTAAATATAGCTGATGTCTTAACTGCTTATAGCTTTAGTGTTCTGGAAAATCAGGTACTGGCAGCAGTCAAGACTATTCCACTTGGACAGATGAGTGGCCAGCGCATTCTATGGCAGCTGCATAAACTGATCCCGCAGGCGGTAGAGCAGGCTTTAACACTACAGGATGATGAACTGAGTAGCAGTTTGCCGCAATATGCCATGCTGAGTATGGCACATGAAACCCAATATTCACGTTTATTTAGGTCATGAATGAAGCGCTGGTTTAAAAATTCAAAGTAAGTTGTGAAATTAAAAAGGAAAACAAGATGACAGAACGTAGTCCATTAAGAGTAGGCATTGGCGGACCGGTGGGTTCAGGTAAAACAGCTCTTACCTTGAATCTATGCCGTGTCTTACGGGATAAATACAATATGGCCGTGGTCACTAATGATATCTACACCAAGGAAGATTCAAACTTCCTGACCCGTCATGAGGCTATGAGTCCAGATCGTATTGTCGGGGTAGAGACAGGAGGCTGTCCGCATACCGCTATTCGTGAGGATGCTTCAATTAATCTGGCAGCGATTGATGATTTATGTGAGAAGTTTGATGGACTGGAACTGATCATTATTGAAAGTGGTGGAGATAATCTGGCCGCAACGTTTAGTCCTGAACTTTCTGATCTGACACTATATGTCATCGATGTTGCAGGAGGAGAAAAAATTCCACGTAAAGGCGGGCCGGGAATTACTAAATCTGATCTTCTGATTATCAATAAAACTGATCTGGCGCCAATGGTTGGAGCAAATCTGGACGTTATGGACCAAGACGCCAAACGTATGCGTGGTGAAAAACCATTTTTATTTTCCAACATGAAAACCCAAGATGGTTTAAATGAAATTATAGAATTTATTGAAAAACAAGGACTATTTAAAGCCTGAGGACACTTATATGAAAAATATCATTCAAAGAGCCAGTTTAATAATGCTTGGCCTGATACCGGCAGTCAGTCAGGCACATCCGGGGCATGACCATCACTCAGGTTTTAGCGCGGGTTTCCTGCATCCTTTTACAGGCATGGACCATATGATTATGGCACTGGCGTTGGGCGTTTTACTTTGGTCCGCAGCCAGACAGTGGAAAATACTTGGCATGGCCAGTATGGCTACCGCACTGGTATTTGGTTTCGTGCTGGGTCAGCAACAGTTATTTTCGAGCAGTCTTGCCGAGTATGGCATTATTGCCTCACTGTTGATGGTTACTCTTGCACTATGGTCAAAATCCAGAATAATTTTACCTGTGGCTACAGCATTACTGGTGACTTTTCATGGTATTGCTCATGGTAATGAGCTCGGTCATTCAGGCCATATCGCCGGACTTGTTTCAGGTATGATAATAGCGATGTCTTTGATTTATACCGCAGGCTTGGGCCTTGGAGCATTGATTACACGCTATATTCCTTATGGCAAAAAAATTGTTGGGGCGTGTGCAGCAATTGTGGCCCTGATAGGCCTTGCTTAGTTTTTCTTATTTCCTGCTGTTTAAGAGCTAAATACTTGTTTGGCTCTTAACTCTTCTGAAATTCTATGGATACAGGCAGCTATGCATCTTGCCTTGTATCAAGTTAAGGCATGAGTAATCAGCTTTAGAAAATTAGCATTATCTATATCAAGTTAATTATCGCTATAGTCTAAAGTAGCTGAAGAATTTAATAATAGAGATGTTTAATTATTCAAATATAAGATATTTCATTTTTAATTATCATTAAATTTAAAATAAGAGTGAATTAATTATTTTAAAAGATTAATAATAAATACTTCGAAATAAATTAATCAGTACAAAATATTAATATCTGGCAATAAAAATAGGCTTCTAAATAGAAGCCTGATGTATGATTTTATTATTTTCTTTATTTTTATTCTTGTTCTCTTATATTTATTATTTTTCCATTGTTTTGCACAAAGAACAGATCACTCCACTGTGCCGATGCGAATACATCACATCTGGCCGTTCATAATTTTCATTACATGCTACACAGTGATAGACAGTTGCTACCGGTGTCCCTTCTGTATCGTAGCGTGCCTCTTTCAGGCCATCATTAGTATTTTTAATATAGTATTTGCCCTTGGTCAGTAAACCCATCAGGGGCGTCAGGATAAAAGCTACCAACAGTGCAATCAGAGGGGAATAAGGTGCCAGAAATTCACCAAGCAGGCCAAAGAATGCCGCAATAGATAAACCAGCCGCTACCAGAAATGACACCATGCCTACCGGGTTAATGTTATAAAGCATGTCACGGCGGTATTCAGGCTCTTTAGGAGAAAGCTTTAGTACATATTTATTAATAGCAATATCAGTCGCGACCACCACTACCCAGGCTATTGCAAAGTTAGAGTAAAAACCTAGGATTTTACCTAAAACTGCAAACATATTGCCTTCCATCAGTGCCAGTGCAATGGCCAGATTGACCATCACAAAGATAATCCGACCCGGATAATGCTTGGTAATACGGGTATAAGCACTCGTCCAAGCCAGTGATCCTGAATAGGCATTGGTAACATTGATTTTGATCTGTGAAATTACCACCAGAATGACAGCAAGACTGAGAGCCAGCCAGCCTGGTAACATGTCATGGAATGCTGCATTGAACTGTTGCACAGGTTCAGTACTGTTTACACCTGGAATTTTTGTAAGAAGATAAAAACCTAAAAATGCCCCAATAATTTGCTTGATTGCACCCAAAATGACCCAGCCCGGACCTGCAGAAATTACTGCGATCCACCAGGATTTACTATTTTCCTTAGTTTTAGCGGGCATAAAACGCAGGTAATCAATCTGTTCACCAATTTGCATGATGAGTGAAAGACAGATTCCTGCACCCAGCATGATTGCTGCCATGTCTAATACTGCAAATCCCTCATTTCCGCCATAAGCAGCAAACTGGCTTATCAGATCAGGTTCCTGATAAATCAGATAAGCGACCGGTCCGATCATCAGTATCAGCCAGATTGGGGTAGTCCAGACCTGTAATTTAGTGAGAGCTTTCATACCATAAATAACTAGTGGAATAACCAGCACGGTAGAGACCAGATAGCCTGCCCAGAGGGGAATACCTAAACCCAGTAACAAGCCTTGCGCCATAATTGATCCCTCAAGCGCAAAGAAAATAAAGGTAAAACTGGCAAAGATGATACTGGTTAGCACTGAACCAAAGTAGCCAAATCCAGCTCCACGTGTAATCAGGTCCAGATCAATATTGTAACGTGCTGCATAATAAGCCAGTGGAATACCTGTTAAAAAAATAATGAGCGCCGCAAATAGAATTGAAAACACTGCATTTGTAGTACCATATGCCATGCCGATACTGGCACCAATAGAAAAATCTGCCAGATAAGCAATTCCGCCTAATGCTGTAATGGCTACTACCTTTGGACTCCAGCGTCTAAAACTGTGAGGCGCATAACGTAACGTATAATCCTCTAGGGTTTCATTGGCGGCAGAAGAAGGACTATTCTCTAGTACATCTGTTGCTGATGAGTTATGCATCACAAACACTCCTGTTTTTATTTTGTGTCTGTCTAAATGCTTAGCAAAAGTAGTGCCAGTTTTCTAAATAAAAAATAAAATATATTAATTTGCTGAAAAATATAAATTAATATTTAAATAAAATTCTTGATCTAATTTAAAATTTATGTAAATTTTTAGAAATAGAACTAATTTAAGCCCCAATATAAAGCGGCCTTAGAAAATTATATATATTCGATTGAAATCTATTTTTATATAGTTTTATTATCTTTATGTAAATTAAAATTTATAAATGGTATAAGGTAATATATTTTAATTATTCTATTTTGCTTAAGAAATAAATTTAAAATTTATATTTATAAGAAATTAATAAGTATTAACCTATATTATTTAAATTAACTTAAAGCTAATATCTATACATTTATATCTTTAGTATAAAAGTCTAATAGATTTTATTAAAATTTTAATTATGTAAAAAATTAAACTATGAAGCTGGATCAGGGCCAGATTGATTTAATTCTAATTAAAACCTTCTTGGAGCTAGATTTCAGCAGATAAAAAATGGTAAAACTGAATCAAGATTACTTTCTAAAAACAAAAAATAGGCAACTAATGTAGAAAAATGGTGAATTAAGGTAGTTTGTTATAATAATAAGGCTAGGGATAAAGCTAGAATGTAAGAGAGCCAAGGAGGTTAGGGATTCTAAATGAATAACAATTGTGATGACCACGATACTTACCATATTTTTAATCTGATTGGTCAGCATACTGAACTTCATCTTATTTTAAGCGCGGCAAGTACCTGGCTAGAGTCCCGCATTTCAAATGTTCTTGTAGCAATTATGCTTTATTCTGAACAGGAACAAATTCTGAAATTTACTAGCGGCAAGCAGAATTTTTCTAAACAGTATGGGGAGACCATAGACAATATAAATATTGCACCAGATGAAAGAACATGTGGCAGGGCAGCATATTTGCGTAAAATGGTCGTCAGTGAAAATTTATTGAAAGATATTTACTGGACTCCCTATCAGGCCTCGATCAAGCTCGAAAAGCTTTATACCTGCTGGTCGACGCCTATTCTTAGTGCACGGGGAACTCTTTACGGGACGTTTGCAACTTATTATCGGACATTAAGAAAACCTACTGATCATAATATCAAGTTATTAAAACAGGCTGCGGCCATGGTTGCCTTGGCAATCGAACTTGACCTTGAACGCAAGCAGAGAATTGCAATAAGCGAAAAATATAGTTCTTTTTATACTTATCACCCTGATGCAATTTTTGAAATTGATACGCAAGGTATCATGGTGAGTACAAATATTGCCTCTCGTAAAATTATTGGTTTTTCTGATGAGCAAATCAGGGGAAAGCATTACAGTTCATTTTTACCTGCTGAATATCGTGATATTGCAGATAAAGCGTTTAAAGAGGCAATGCAGGGAAATGCACAATACTATGAAATTCCGGCTTATCATGCTTCTGGTGAAATGATCTGGCTCAATCTGACTAATTTACCGATTAAACAAAATCATCAGGTAACGGGAGTATTCGGTATTGCCCGTGATATTACATTACGGCGTAAAAATCAGGAACACTTGCGGTTATTAAAACGTGGAGTGAATGCCAGTCCTAATGGAATTATAATTACGGATGCTACCGCCGAGCGAAAAATCGTTTATGTTAATCCAGCCTTTTTACATATGACGGGTTATACCGAAGAAGATGTTATGGGCAAGACATGCCACTTTTTGCAAGGGCCGGAGACAGAAGCTGAAAAGATTGCTTTAGTACAGCGGGCTTTAAAGGAACACAAAGAAATACAAGTAACCGTTAAAAATTATCGTAAAGACGGGAGCTGGTTCTGGAACCGTTTAATGTTGGGTCCGGTTTTTGATGAGGCAGGTAGATGTACACATTTTTTGGGAATTCAGGAAGATATTACTCAACAGCGTATTCATGAAGACTATATTACCCATCAGCATAGTCATGATCATTTGACTGGTCTAGCTAACCGGCAGACCTTTGAAACCAACTTACAGCAGGCCTTCAAAACTCAACATCATAGTTCTAAGCCCTTATTCCTTTGTTATATTGACCTAGACGATTTTAAGCCGCTCAATGATAGTCTGGGGCACCTGATTGGTGACCAGATTATTAAAAGTGTAAGCGATCGCCTGCAAGCACTTTTACAAACTGGCGATTTCCTGGGCCGTTTTGCAGGTGATGAGTTTGCGTTATTAATGGTGAATCGAAATAAACGGTCAGAAGTAATTACAACTGCTGAAGAGATTCTAAAACTCTTTACACAACCTTTTCAAATTGATGAGCATAAAATCCATCTGAGTGCCAGTATTGGTATTGTCGCTGATGACTGTTCTATACAGCGTTCGTCAGAACTTTTATATCATGCTGTTTTAGCCATGAAAGAAGCAAAAAGACAAGGTCGTAATACCTGGCACTGGTATGAAGAAGCCAATAAAAAAGTTATGCCAGTAATTGACTACGCGCACTTACGCCTAGAGCTGATGGAAGCTTTAAACGATAATCAATTTAACCTCTTTTACCAACCCTTGATTAATCCTGCAACAGGTCTGGTCAAAGGCGTGGAAGCACTCATCCGCTGGAATCATCCACAGCGGGGATATATTTTTCCTGATATTTTTATTCCTTTAGCTGAAAGAACGGGACAGATTGTTGCAATTGGACAATGGGTGCTCAAAAAAGCCTGTATGGATATTGCTGAATGGAATAAGACTCATCAGAGTCAGCTTACTGTTTCGGTTAATATTTCGCCTTTACAGTTTCGTAGAGCAGGTTTCTTGCAAGAACTGGAACATGCACTGGAAATTAGCAAATTAACACCTGAGCTTCTCAAAATAGAAGTCACTGAGGGTATGGTAATTATTGGCGCTGACCGTGCTATTGAAATTTTAAAATCTATACGAGAGCTAGGGGTACAGGTATCTATAGATGACTTTGGTACAGGTTATTCCAGTTTGAGCTATTTACGACGTTTACCAATTAACCAGATCAAACTGGATCGAAGTTTTATTGAGCATCTTACAGAGAGTGACCAGGATGCTGCGATAGTTCAGTCTATTATCCATCTGGCTCATCAATTAAACCTGGAAGTTGTAGCCGAGGGAGTCGAAACCCTGAAACAGGCGGCCTTTCTCTACCAGCAGGGCTGCGATCTTTTACAAGGTTATTTTTATGCCCGTCCTGCGCCTATAACTGAATTAAAAACTATCTATATTTCATCATTAGGTTAATATGTACTGCAGAAGAATAAGGTCTGAAAAATAAATTACATAATACACCTATGACAAGAGCATCGCTGTTTCTCATGCAGGTCAAACTGTATCAAGAGCTGAATTAGTTAATACCCCATAGTTGCTACTCATGAGTAATGACATTTGTTACAAATAACACCAGCAATAGAATTATTAAATACGGATAAAAATTGGAGTCTATTAAAAGGCATTTGCAGAGTCAGAAAATTCTGGCTGTTGTGGGTTGATATAATTTTTACAGTACTATAACTAAATAAAAAAACTTTTGGCTAAGAATTTGATGAATTCAATCTATTGTTATTAGTTTATTATTTTCTAAACTCTAAGAAGTCATATTTAAATATTCAAATAACAGTTGACTGATAAATAAAGCCCTTTTTGAATTCTATCACTTCACAGGCTGATATATTTTCAATTTAACTTGAGTTTTACTCATTATAGTGTTGTTTTAATCAGCACATATTAATATAAGATTTTGTTTTTTATATTTATAATTTATTTTAAGGTTGTTTTTTGAGCATTCGCTAAAGTGAATAAAATTGTATTTAATGAAAATATATTGAATTTTATTAATATTAAGGCTGATTTATGAGCAATACTTCTCCTCAAGCCCGAAAGCTATATGCTGGCTATAAAGCTGATCATGTGGGCAGTTTCCTACGTCCTTTACGACTAAAAGAAGCACGTCAAGCTGTTGCTGATGCCAAATTGAGCCAAGCTGAACTTACTCAGATCGAAAATGAAGAAATATTAAAGATTATTGCGTTGCAAAAAGAAAATAATATCAAGGCAATTACTGATGGCGAATTACGTCGTGCTTGGTGGCATTATGATTTTATGGAAAACCTGATCGGTGCTGAAGGGTATGAGGATAGTGTCGGTTTAAAGTTTCATGGTATCGAGACCAAGCCCCATAATGTACGTATTGTAGGCAAACTCGATTTTCCAGAAAATCATCCACATCTGGCGCATTATAAATTTTTGCATGATGCGGTAGGCACTAATGGTATGGCCAAAATGACCATTCCAAGTCCAAATATGATGATGCGGCCTAAATTACGTTTTAATAATACGTATGGTGAAGATATTCAGCAATATGTGGTTGACTTGGGACTGGCTTACCGCAAAGCAGTACAAGCATTTCATGACTTGGGCTGCCGATATTTGCAGATTGATGATGTATTCTGGGCGTATTTGATCAGTGAAGAAGACCGTGCGCGTGAGCAAGCCGCCGGGGTCGACTTGGACCAGTTAGCTGACTTTTGTGTTCAGACCCTGAATATTGCCCTTGAAAATAAACCCGAAGATCTGGTGGTTGGTCTGCATATCTGTCGTGGTAATTTTTCTTCTACCTGGCACTACCAGGGTGGATATGAATCCATAGAAGACTATATCTTTAAACATCTTAAAAATATAGACCGCTATTTTCTGGAATATGACACAGAGCGCGCAGGTGGTTTTGAACCTTTAGCTAAACTACAAGGCAGTAATGCAGAAGTTGTTCTCGGTCTGATTACTTCGAAGGTAGAAGAGCTGGAAAATAAACAGGCCATCATCGCACGTATTCATGAAGCTTCCCAATATTTACCACTTGAACAGCTCGCACTTAGTCCACAATGTGGCTTCTCTTCAACCGAAGAAGGAAATAGAGTCCCTTACGACGCACAGTGGCGCAAACTTCAATTAGTGAATGAAATTGTGGCAGAAGTATGGGGAGAGTAATTTTATAATTAACTCTATTGGATAGATATTAAGCATAAAACTGGATAAAAAATCCAGTATTCTAAAAATAATAATAAAAAATTAATTATAAGAGAAACTTTATAAGAAAGTTTTTTAACTTATTACAAGTAGCCAGTTTTATAAAAAAGTTAATTTTAATAAAATTAAAAACTGGGTCATTATTTTTTAATTATAAACTTAAAATAAAGAATTATTCTAACAGCTTTAATATTCTTGCAGCTAAAAACCAAAGCTAAAATATAATTTGAAAATATATTTTAATTTAATAGATTAATTTTTAAAATTCTTTATTTATTTTTGACAGTATAAATATCAGGTGATGTTTTAAATGAAGATTAGAAATACGTTTTTATTCATTTTCGGTCTTGCTACAGTCTCTACAGGCAATATCCTTGCCGAGCCTTTGAAGCTACCGGCAGAATGGACACAAAGTATAGAGCCTTTCAGGATTACTGGCCCTATCTACTATGTGGGTACGCGTGGTTTAGGCTCGTATCTTCTTGTTTCTGGTTCTAAAGCTATATTAATTGACACAGGCCTAACTGAAAATACTGCTTTAATTGAGCAGAATATACTGAAACTTGGGCTAAACCTTTCAGATGTAAAGATTATTTTGGTCAGCCATGCACACTAGGATCATGTTGGAGCTTTAGCACAAATTCAGAAGAATACAGGTGCTAAAGTATTTGCTATGGATAAAGAAGTTACAGCTTTAACAACAGGTAAGCCTACAGGAGACAATATTCTTCAGTCCTTTTCTTATACTCCGGTTAAAGTTGACCATATATTAAGAGATAAAGAAGTCATTAAAATGGGAAAAATACATCTTAAGGCAACCTTAACTCCCGGCCACACTCCTGGGTGTACCACCTGGTCAACCAGTTTAAAAGAACATGGAAAAACCCTGAAAGTAGTATTTCCATGCAGCTTATCTGTTGCCGGAAATGTATTATCGAATAATCAGACTTATCCAGGTATCGTACAGGATTATCAGCTGAGTTTTCGCCGCTTAAGCAAAATGCCTGCTGATATTGTACTGACCAGCCATCCTGAAGCAGCCGATCTTATGAACCGAAAAGCGAAGTCTGAGGCAGGACAGCTTGATGCTTTCACAGATCGGAAACTCCTGGAAAAAATTATTAAAGATGCTGAATTTTCTTTTAATCAGTCTCTTGATAACCAGAAAAAATAATATATTAAAAGAGCCTCTCTCATAAAGACGGCTCTAATTTTTCTTAAATTAATACTAGCCCATTCAAACTATAACCTTACTTTCACTTTATTAAAGGTTGCCCCGAAATAATTAATGATCATGGCTATCTGGTTGCTCAGTCACACGCTCTTTCGATGTGTGATCGGTTTGAGCATCATAGAGAATCTTGCCATTAAACATAGTCATTAGAACCTGTGCATTTTCCAGTTCCTCAGCCTTTTCCAGTTCCTCAGCCTTAAGCTTATATAAATTATGGCTCATTACAACCAGATCAGCAGCCTTACCTACCTCAATTGAACCAGTTTCGTTTTCAGCAAAAATTGCTTCAGCGCCGTTGATTGTATGGCTGGCAAGCATTCTGCTTAAAGGGATGCCAGATTGAACAACGGCAGAGATTCGTGTCATCGGATAGAATTCACGTACTGGATAATCACTAGATGAACTAAGCTGTACATTGGTATCGAAAAATGCTTTAGGTAAGGGATGACCATCTGCACGGATACCTAATGAGAGAAAGCGCGGTATAGTCGGGATAGCCTCATCACTGACGTGTGTAATCATGTGGCGTGCATCGCGCTTGCCATTCTGTTTTTGGGCATACTCCAAAGCATCAAGCATAAGGTTGTAAGTACTGGTTGGCCCTATATCATGAATATAGATGCGGAATTTTTCACGGTCCAATGCAGCTACGGTTTTTTTCAGAACTTTCTGATCCCAGACGACTGAACCATATGTACTGCTTGCACCTGTGCCAAAAATTTTGATTGAATCTGTCTTGAAGAATTTGCCATGATATTTTGCACGGCGTTCTACGAAACCTGGAATCTGTTCAGTACCACGTGTTTCATCTGCCCATTGTAATAAATCATAACGCACGGTTAATTCACCTTCAGTATCTAGAGCTTTTATAGCCTCCAGAAAACTGTCTGTTGGATAATGCAATGGCACAAGAACAGAAGTCACACCACGCTGTGGCGCCAGATTTTTTTTGAAATGAAAGTATGGCAGCTTTATATTCGGCTACTGTAAAGTCAGGTTGGGGAAGTGTACTAATAACCAGATTTTGTGCTCCAAACTCACGGAAGATTCCGGTTGGGGTACCTTGGCTATCGCGGTCAATAAATGCTCCCACCGGGTCTGGAGTAGTTGCATTGATACCTGCATTTTGCATGGCTCGGGTATTTGCCCATACTTCATGGTGTCCATGAGTAATAAATACAGCCAGAATATCTTTACCCACAATTTCATCCAGCAGTTGTGCTGGCGAACGTCCTGCTGCTTTTGCCTGTGCCAGTACATAGTTCAAGTTCCATCCGACACCACGTACCTGCTTGGCTTCAGGCTGCTTTGCAAGAAAATTCTGGGTAGCCGCTTTATAAGAGTCCAAAGAAGGGGCTTCCAGATTTACCCAGTATATATTTTCTGCACGTAAATAAGCATGATTATGCGTATCTACAAAGCCAGGGAGCAATATTTTTCCCTTCAAGTTTATTATTTGGGTGTCCTTGCCACGCCACTCTTTTAGTCCCGTATCATCACCTACATAGACAATTTTACCTTCTTTGACTGCTACCGCTTCTGCTTCTGGCAATTTGGGGTCCATGGTATAAACTGAACCGCTTTCAAAAATCAGATCCGCTGAGCGTATCTGCTCATATTTATCATCACCACAAGCAGCCAAGGTGAGGGCTAAAGTGCTTGCCAGCGTAAGCTAAAAAATATGCGGTGTTTTTGAAACAGAATAGGGTCGTCCTTGTTATTATTTCTGGGTTACTACCTGAAAATAATTTAATAAAAGTTTTCTTGATTAATAGTCTTGATCTGAAATGTTACGCCGCATAACTTAGGAGATAATATGAAATGAGTCAAAAACCTAAGCGGTATATTATTATACCTTTAAAGGTATAATTAAAATATAAAGGTCTAAACTTATAATATAATTAAAAAATATTTTTAATATTTCATTCTAGAGATTTTATAATCAGTTAAATATAGAATATCTTGATTGATTAATCATTTTATTTCGAGAATACAGAACTTAAAGAAATATATTTTATCGAGAGCTGCCTTTAGAATTGAGCAGATGAGATAGAGGGTAGAAAAATTATTATGGTTAAATACTTAATTAGTGCGTGTCTGGTTGGTGAGAATGTGCGCTATAACGGTGGAAACTGCTTGCAGGAAAAGCTGAAATATTTAATTGAATCGCATCAGGCAATCAGTTTCTGTCCAGAAGTAGCAGGAGGGTTAAGTACACCACGATTACCTGCTGAAATTGTAGGTGGTCAGGCACAAGACGTATTTAATCAGCAGGCAGTAGTCTTAGACTCATCTGGTCAGGATGTCACACAGGCTTTTATAAATGGCGCCTATCAAACTTTGAAAATGGTACAACAGCATCATATCAGCCATGTCATTCTAAAAGCAGATAGTCCATCTTGTGGTTCAAAACTGATTTATGATGGCTCATTTACCGGAAAGAAAATTCCAGGCGAAGGAATGACTGCTATTTTACTTAGGCAGCATGGAATCATCGTGATGACTGAAGATGAATTTATGGAACAGCTTAATTAAACTCTTATAGAAAAATTCTGATGCTATGTCAGACCTTATTTATTCTTAATAGAAGAGCCATAAAAAAAGCCTTTATCTCTAAGATAAAGGCTTTTTAAATTTTGGAGCGGGAAACGAGACTCGAACTCGCGACCCCAACCTTGGCAAGGTTGTGCTCTACCAACTGAGCTATTCCCGCAATATGCAGCGTATTATAAGGCCTGTTCCGGGCTTGTCAATTAGCTGTTGTATCAACCGATGGTATTTTAAACTTTTTCACAACTCTATAGAGATATTTTTCAGTGTTATTTCCGAGAAATATACAGTAAAACAGGACAAAAACTAAAAATAGTCTTTGTCCGGCTTGTTTAATCTGCACGTCGCCATAAGGTGCCCTGACGGGTATCTTCAAGAACCACACCTTGGTCCAGCAGATTTTGTCGAATGGAATCTGCTTTGGTAAAGTCTTTCGCTTTTTTCGCATCTACACGCTGCTGAATAAGCTCTTCAATTTCACTTTCAGACAATCCAAGTGCTTCCTGACCAATATCAGATCTCAAAAAGTCATCTACATTATGCTGAACCAGACCTAAAATATTGGTCAGATGACGCAATGTGGAATAAAAAACTTTAGCCTGCTCAGCATTTTCTTCTTTCAGGGCACGGTTGAGTTCCTTTGCAAGTTCAAACAGAACAGCCATTGCTTCCGCGGTGTTAAAGTCATCACACATTGCTGCATTAAAGCGTTCAAGATGTATTTGACTAAAATGATCTGTCAGTTCTTCATTAAACTGCTGCTGGTATGCTTTAAAAGCATGGTAAAACCGGGTAAGGGCTGTTTTAGCTTCTTTAAGTGCTACATCAGAAAAGTTCACCGGACTGCGATAGTGTGAAGACACGATAAAATAGCGAATAACTTCTGGATGGAATTTCTCCATCACGTCACGAATAGTAAAGAAGTTGCCGAGAGATTTTGACATTTTCTCGCCGTCTACATTAATAAAACCGACGTGCATCCAGTAATTTACATATTGTTCACCAGTTGCGGCTTCACTTTGTGCAATCTCATTTTCATGATGTGGAAATAGCAGGTCACTGCCGCCACCGTGGATATCAAAATGATTGCCGAGGCAGCAGGTCGACATGGCCGAGCATTCAATATGCCAGCCTGGACGTCCTTTGCCCCATGGAGAATTCCAGAAAGGCTCATTTTCTTTGGCATGTTTCCAGAGAACAAAGTCAAAAGGATGTTTCTTGTCGACTTCCACATCAACCCGATCAGAGGCTCCGGCTTGCATGTCATCAAGTTTTCGGCCAGAGAGACGGCCATATTTATTGAACTGTTCAACCTGAAAGTAAACGTCACCATTTGTTGCCGGGTAAGCACTACCATTGTCTACCAGCTTGCCAATCATGTTCTGCATCTGGTCGATATATTCAGTTGCGCGTGGTGCTTCATCAGGTTCAAGACAGCCAAGGCGATGCGCATCTTCATTCATGGCCTGAATAAAACGGTCGGTCAGAGCCTGGATTGTTTCGCCATTTTCGTTGGCACGTTTGATAATTTTGTCATCAATATCAGTAATGTTACGTACGTATTTGACTTCCCAACCCTGACTACGCAAAAAACGGATAATATAGTCAAACGCAACCATGACCCGTGCATGCCCAATATGACAGTAGTCATACACGGTCATGCCGCAAACATACATGTCGATATGGCCCGCTTTACGCGGTACAAATTCAACTTTTTTACGTTGCTCCGAGTTGTATAAAACAAATGGCTGCATACAGGTCTTCACATGCTCAAACAAAGGTAGTTCATCATAACTGAAGCGATATATTTCATAAAGTTTTATGCATTAATTTTATAGACTTGTGAAAAGTTCAGATTTAGAAAGCGGACTTTTACAGACCTATGTTAAAATAGTGAAAATTTTTCTCCTGATATTATTCAACTCTTAAAGAGTTAAGGTAAGTTGAGCTTGAATTCATCCAATATGACGCAGCAGATTGATTTTCAAAAAGTTGCTCGAGAAACATTACAGATAGAACAGCAGGCTTTAGAGATTCTGGCTGCACAGATTGATACACGCTTTGAACGCGCCTGTGAAATCATCTTGCAGTGTAAAGGCCGTGTTGTGGTTACAGGTATGGGCAAGTCAGGACATATCGGCCGTAAAATGGCCGCAACTTTTGCTTCAACCGGAACGCCTTCATTCTTTATGCACCCGGGTGAAGCAGGGCATGGTGATCTGGGCATGCTGGTCCGTGGAGATGTACTGATTGCAATCTCTAATTCTGGCAAAAGCGATGAAATCATGATGCTCATGCCTTTGATCAAACATCTGGAAGTGCCTTTAATTACTATCAGTGGTACTGAAAGTGGCCCAATGCCACAGAATGCTGATGTTGCATTAACGCTTGGCGAGTTAACAGAGGCCTGTCCGCTGGGTCTGGCGCCAACCTCAAGCACTACTGCTACATTGGCCCTAGGTGATGCACTTGCGGTCGCGCTGCTAGAAGCACGTGGCTTTACGGCAGATGATTTTGCCCGTTCTCATCCGGCTGGGGCATTAGGCAAACGTTTACTTTTGCATGTAAAACATTTGATGCATAAAGATGATGAGCTGCCAAAAGTCAGTCCCGATACACCGATGAATCAAGTTCTCTATGAAATTTCCAATAAACGCTTGGGTTTAACCACTGTTGTAGATACACAAAATACTTTATTGGGTATTTTTACCGATGGTGATCTGCGTCGTCTGATTGATCGTCAGCAGGGTTTTGATGTAAACCTGCCGGTATCGGAAGTAATGATCAAAGATCCGTATACCATTTCTCAGGAAGCGCGTGCTGTTGAGGCACTTGAATTATTACGTGATAAAAAGATCAATCAGTTTGTGGTCGTAGACCAGTCAAATAAAGTTATTGGTGTTATCAGTATGCATGATCTGATTCAGGCTGGAGTGAATTAAAACTATGGCATCATATGTTTTACTTGAACAGGCTCGACATATGCAGGCCCTGGTTCTGGATGTTGATGGAATTTTAAGTGATGGTTTTGTTACTCTCACCAATAGTGGCGATGAAATCAAGTCTTTTGATATTCGTGATGGTCTGGGAATGAAGCTGGTGCAGCAGGCGGGTATGAAAGTCATCATCATTACCGGTCGCAGCAGTAATATCGTACATACCCGTATGTCCAGTCTGGGTGTTGATCTGGTTTATCAGGGCCGTGAAGACAAAGGGGTAGCATTACGTGAAGCCTGTGCGCAGCTTGGCCTTTTACCAGAGGACTGCCTGTATATGGGAGATGACTGGCCTGATCTCTCTGCTTTTGCGATTGCTGGTATGAAAGTTACTGTACCTAATGGTCATGTGGAAGTACGCCGCCGTGCAGATCTGGTCACCCAGTCAATGGGCGGTCGCGGTGCAGTACGGGAAGTATGCGATATATTATTAAATGCAAAAGGTGTTTACCAAGAACTTCTTGAAAAATATCTTGCTGTACCACATTAATAACAGATGTCCTGATTTAAAGAACTTAGAACCACGCTTATGGATACCCGAGTTTTATACGTTGTTGCGATTTTAATAGCAGCCCTAAGCGGTGGTTATTATTATTTCAGTGGAAAGGGCAAACGGCTTGAGGTGAATTCAGGGCGTAACATGACTTATTCCGCAAAAGGCATTCATCTTACTCAAACAGATGAGCAAGGTAATCTGTATGTAAAAGCCAAGGTTGACCGTCTGGAACAGGATATGCAACAAAAAACGTCCAGGCTTGATAATCTGGATGCTTCTATGTATGAGGACGGGACAGTTAATGCCACTTTCTTTGCACGTCAGGCCAATAGCTTTAATGACAATGAAAAAATTGTCTTATCGCAGGATGTAGTGGCTACCCGTTTAGGCGCACAGGGGCCTATGGAGTTTCGTACCGATAAATTGACAGGTTATCCCAAGCTAAAGCAGCTGGAAACTGACCATCAGGTTATTGTGCAGTCACCTCAGGCAGAATTTGTAAGTCAAGGTTTAAAAGCCGATTTAAATAAAGGTCAATACGAATTCTTTAATATTCGAGGAAAGTATGTCCCAAACACTTAATTATAACCGAACTTCAACTTTCCTGAGACAGGCTGTACTTACTGCATTGCTCGGAGTAACTTCTGTAGCTGCTTTGGCTCTACCTTCTGACCGTAATCAGCCGATATCACTGGTTGCTGACCGCGCAACCTATAATGAAAAAACTGGTATAACCACTTATACCGGTAATGTCATTATCGAACAGGGTACTATGAAGCTTCAAGCCAACTCAATTGTGGCTCAGCTTAATAAAAGGCGCCAGATCAGTACGATTACTGCTACAGGCAAACCTGCCAAGTTCCAGCAGCAGCTCGATACCAATAAAGGTCTGGCTCGTGGCGAAGCCCAAAAGATAGTTTACAATGCTGAAACTGGTATTATTACGCTTTCTGGTGGAGCTTATCTCTATCAGAATGGAGCAAGTATTCGAGGAAATACCCTGCGCTATAGCATGAATAAAGGCGATATTGAGGCTGTTGGCTCATCAAACAGTACAGGTTCATCGACAGGCCGGGTACAGATTATTATTCCACCATCAGCTTCAAAAAATTTCCCGGGAGCACGTGATTAATGGAGCAATCACTAAGCCAGCCACAAACTCTTACTATTAAGCATCTGGCAAAAAACTACAACAAACGCTGGGTTGTGAAAGATGTGTCTTTTTCCATGCAGAGCGGTCAAATTGTTGGTCTCCTGGGTCCAAATGGAGCCGGTAAAACGACCAGTTTTTATATGGTGGTCGGCTTGGTCCGTATGGATAAAGGTGAAATCCATCTGGATCATCTGGATCTTTCAGATCTGGCCATGCATGAGCGTGCGCGTAAGGGAATTGGCTATTTACCTCAGGAAGCATCAATTTTTCGCAAGCTGACAATTGCTGAAAATATCATGGCGATTCTGGAAACCCGTAGAGACCTGAATAAACAGCAACGTCAGCAACGTTTGAATGAACTACTGAATGACTTCAAAATTACTCATATTAAAGATTCATTAGGTATGAGTGTTTCTGGCGGTGAACGCCGTCGGGCCGAGATCGCACGTGCTCTGGCTGCTGATCCGAAATTTATGCTGCTGGATGAACCCTTTGCAGGCGTTGATCCGATTTCAGTAGGCGATATTAAAGATATTATTCGTAATCTGAAAGAACGTGGCATCGGTGTACTCATCACTGATCATAATGTTCGTGAAACACTGGCTATTTGTGAAAAAGCTTATATTGTCAGTGAAGGTGCAGTGATTGCAGAGGGTACACCACAAGAAATCTTGGAAAATGAAACAGTGCGGCAGGTCTATTTAGGTGAGGATTTCACAGTTTAATTAGACAGTCTTTTTTTTGATCCTACTTCTAAACTGCTCATAAGCTCTTTTATTTTACTGAGATTTAAAATAAATCTTGTGAGCTTTTTCCTTAATTACAATTTTAAAAACCAGTAAAACTATTTAACAAAAATTACGGTTCAGTTATTAAAAATATGTAAAATGTAAAAGTTCCAAATTATACCTATAGCAAAGCGTTCAACACTGTAACCCTTTTATGAAGAATAAAGTAATTAATAAAAAAGTTAATGGATTAATACCTGCGGTTCTATATTTAACCCTAGCACCTTTAACTACCTTAAATGCCGCCACTCCTGGTGAAAGTTACCATACTTTAAAAAACAATCTTGTCCAGTTGTTCTCACCTCAGCAGAATGAATCATATCGACAGGTAAATATTGCAGAACTTAGCAATTTTCAGCTGGATCGGTCTGCTATTCAGGAGTTGCCTGTAGTGGGTTCAGCTAGTCCGGCGTCTGTTTCGACTCAAGTCTCCACAGAGCTTTCACTGATTGAAGCGGTGCGACTGGCTGTGCAGCGTAATCCGCAAATTACTCAGAGTATTTCGTCTGTTGCTGCACAAAATGCCAATATTGATGTGGCCAGGGCTGGCTATTATCCACAGCTTTCAGGTGGTTTAAGTACGGGTGATATGACCACAGGAGAGCGGGGCAGACAGTTGCTGAGCCTGAATGCCATTCAGATGCTCTATGATTTTGGTAAGGTCCGCTCCGGTGTGAATACTGAACAAGCCCGATTACAGGCTGAACAGGCCAATGTGCTGGTCAGTATTGATGAGATTGCACTTGAAGTTGCTAATGCCGTGATTAACATTAAGCGGTATCAGGAGCTTAGCCGGATTGCCCAGCAGCAGATCAGCGGTATTCAATATATTCTGGAGATTGCTAACCTGCGCGCTAAAGCAGGTATCAGCAGTCAGGCTGATCCGGTACAGGCCCAGTCTTATCTTGAATCCGCCCAGGCAAATCTAATTGCGCAGCAGTCTTTTCTGCGGCAGTATCAGCAACGGCTGCGTACCTTGCTGGGCTTTGAAGTCAGCCACACTGGCTGGATCATACCAGAAACACTGGTAGCCCGATCAGCGTTATATGAAGAGCCACAATTTACTACGATCCCGCAGATGATGGTTGCTCAGGCACAGGTCGAAATTGCAAAATCGCAAAGAGAACAAACCCGGTTAAGCCGTTATCCAACCTTAAATGTTAGAGGTTCACTGAGCCAGGCAGTTAATGGCCAGAATCCCAATAATAATGAAGATGATGGGCTCTACAGCTCTGTCATGCTAGAGGCTACCAGCAACTTTTATCAGGGCGGGGCAGTAACTTCGCAGACACGTGCAGCGGGTTATGCGGAACAGGCAGCCCGGGCCAGAGTTAATGCAGTTTATCTTGATGTGCTGGATCAGGTACGGACCACCCGTGAACAGGTTGAAAATAAGCAGAGACAGATGCAGGTACTCGTTGCAAGACAGGCTACCACTGTGCGGACAAAAGAGCTCTATCAGGAACAGTATAAACTTGGAACGCGGACGGTAGTGGATTTGCTCAATGCCGAACAATCCATCCATTCCTCGGCTTCAGAGATTGAAATCGCCCGTTATGACATTTATGACAGTATTGTTCAGAATATCGCGGCAACAGGACGTTCACGTGATGTCTATGACTTAAATAATATTTCGATTCAGGGATTTGAAATTCAGCCATGAGTACAAAAATAAATTACCAGCCTTGGCTACAGGGCGTAATGACGGTTGCCCGACATTACCGTATTGAAACCTCTGAAGAGCGCATTCGTTTGCAGCTGGACTGGAACCAGATCCAGACTCTGGATGAGGTTCTGTTATTGATGACCCGTCAGGTAGGTTTAAGCTTACGTAAGAGTAAATTTACGCCCGATATACTGAATCCCTGGCGTTTGCCGGTTCTGGTTGAATTCCGAAATGGACAGGTGGGAGTGATTGACAAGGCCGACACCGCCGGTAATGTCAGTATACAGCTGAGTGGCGATCAGGGCCTGGCGCAAAGTTTTAAAGTAGATGAGCTACAGCCAGTCATTAAAACTGTTTACATCCTCCGGCCTGAGAGTTCGGTACCTGATGCGCGGATTGATGAATATATCAAGCCTTATGAAGCTAACTGGTTCTGGAGCATTGTCCTCAAGGACTGGAAACGTTATATCGACATTATGTTTGCCTCTCTCATGGCAAATATTCTGGCACTGGCGACTATTATCTTTTCCATGCAGGTTTATGACCGGGTCGTACCTTCCCAATCCATTCCAACTTTATGGGTTCTGGCTGGAGGGGTACTGATTGCTGCGATCTTTGAATTTATCATGCGGGTAGCCCGGGTTTACCTGTCCGATATTATTGGCAAACGTGCTGACCTTAAAGTTTCAGATCGGGTATTTGGTCATGCATTACGGATTAAAAACAGCGAACGTTCAAAATCAACCGGAACTTTTATCTCCCAGATACGTGAACTCGAAGGTGTAAGGGAACTGGTCACCTCAACCACAATCAGTGCCATTGCCGATTTACCTTTTTTCTTTCTGTTTCTGGTTATCTTCTGGATCATCGGTGGCAACCTGTTCTGGGTGATGCTGCTAGTGGTACCGCTGATGATTATTCCCGGTATTCTGGCCCAGAAGCCGCTGGCCAAGCTTGCGCAGGAAGGCATGCGTGAATCCTCTATCCGAAATGCCATACTGGTTGAAGCCGTACAGGGAATTGAAGATATCAAGCTGCTACGGGCAGAATCCCGCTTTCAGAACCAGTGGAACCATATGAATGAAGTCTCTGCCGATGTCAGTATGAAACAGCGCAAGATTGTCGGCGTAATGACAGCCTGGACTCAGAAAATCCAGGGACTGACTTATGCCATTGTAGTGCTGGTCGGTGCTTTTGCTGTAATGGAAGGTGACATGACTACTGGTGCACTGGTAGCCTGCTCAATCCTGTCTTCACGTATGCTGGCGCCAATTTCACAGATTACAGGTGTGCTGGGACGTTTGCAGCAGGCTAAAGTAGCTAAACAGAGTCTGGATGAGCTAATGAAAAAACCGGTAGATCAGCCTGAGCGGGCCAGTCTGATTCACCGGCCTGTACTATATGGCAATTATGAACTCAACGGCATAGTCTTTAAATATGGTGAAGATGACCCGAAACCCAGCCTGATGATTCCAAAGCTCAGTATCCGTGAAGGTGAAAAGATTGCCATACTTGGCCGCAATGGTGCCGGTAAAACGACTTTGCTACAGTTGCTGGCCGGAATGCAGGTTCCCCTGCAAGGGAACATTGACCTGGATGGATTAGACCTGAACCTGATTGACCCGTCAGATGTACGCCGCGATGTAGCTTTGCTTAACCAGAATGCTCACCTGTTTTATGGTACCATCCGCGAAAACCTGACTTTAGGTGCGCCTCTGGCCAGCGATGAGGATGTGTTAAAGGCACTGGCAATTACCGGTGCATTGCATTTTATTAAAGAGAAAAAAGAAGGCTTGGACCATATTATTCTGGAAGGGGGAATCGGGTTTTCGGGTGGGCAGCGTCAGGCATTATTATTAGCCCGGTTACTGATTCGCCAGCCTAATATTTTATTGCTGGATGAACCTACTGCTTCTATTGATGACGTTTCAGAAAAACAGCTGATTGACCACCTTAAGGGCTGGCTGTCACACCGTACCCTGATCGTGGCAACCCACCGGCGTGCAGTGCTGGAACTGGTAGACCGGATTATTATTATAAATGAGGGCCGGATCATGATGGACGGGCCGAGAGACCAGATCCTGCAGCAAACTGTAGCAGTACAGCCCCATAAGACCCTTCAAGGAGGCCAGGCATGAGTGATCACAAACCTGAACTGCAACGTTCTATGACAGTCTCTTACCGGGAGCCTCCCTTACCCAAATCAAGTCTGGTAATCTGGATTGTCGGCTTATGTCTGCTGGTACTGCTGGTCTGGGCCTGGTTGTTTAAACTTGAGGAGGTCTCAACCGGAACCGGAAAGGTGATTGCGTCATCGAAAGAACAGGTAATTCAGTCCTTGGAAGGTGGCATATTGACCCGTCTCAACGTTAAGGAAGGTGATATTGTCGAGCAGGGACAGGTACTGGCCCAGCTTGACCCAACCCGCTTTGCTTCCAATGTAGGAGAGTCCGAGTCGCTGCTGGTTTCGGCACAGGCAACTGCGGCACGCTTACGCTCTGAGGTAAATGGTACGCCATTATCATTTCCAGAAAGTGTACGTAAAGTACCGGCACTGGTTCAGGAAGAAACTGCGCTCTATTATTCAAGGCGCAGCAATCTGGAACAGTCCATGTCGGGACTTAAACAGGCACTGGAGCTGGTCAGGCAGGAACTGGTTATGACCGAGCCGCTAGTTGCTAAAGGGGCAGCCAGCGAAGTTGAAGTCCTGCGTTTAAAGCGTGAAGCGAATGATCTGCAAAACCAGATGAATGATTTGCGTAACCAGTACTATGTAAAAGCACGAGAGGAACTGGCCAAAGCCAACACAGATATTGAAACCCAGCAGCAGGTGGTCAAAGGTAAATCTGATACTCTGCAGCGTACCACTTTCAAGGCGCCGGTCCGTGGAATTGTAAAGGAAATTGATGTAATGACCCGCGGTGGAGTAGTGCCGCAAAATGGTAAGCTGATGACGATTGTTCCCCTGGATGAACAGCTCTTGATCGAAGCACGCATCTCTCCCAGGGATATTGCTTTTATTCGGCCGGGACAGGATGCGCTGGTAAAAATCACGGCCTATGACTATTCAATTTACGGTGGACTCAAGGGGAAGGTAACCGTAATTTCACCGGATACCATTCGTGATGAAGTGAAGCAGGACCAGTTCTACTACCGGGTTTACATCCGTACCGATACGGACAAGCTGATCAATAAGGCCGGGCAGAGTTTCGGAATTACCCCGGGGATGGTGGCAACGGTAGATATTCGTACCGGACAGAAAACAGTATTGGACTATCTGCTTAAACCATTTAATAAAGCTAAGGAAGCTCTACGGGAACGTTAAGAAACTTACTTTGAAAAGCCTCCTGAGGGAGGCTTTTTTATTTTTAAAATTAAACCGGTTATACTTAATATTTGTTGCAACATGTGATGGTGATATGCCGTTTACAATTTCCTCCCCAGTGCAGTTTGAAGAAGAAATCAAGAAGAGTCGTTTCCTTGCAATTGCTGCGCCTGTAGATAATGAACAGGCAGTAAAAGATTTTCTTGAAACTTATAAAGATCATAGTACTACTCATCAGTGCTGGGCTTGGAAAATTGGGCATCAAATCCGTTTTAACGATGACGGGGAACCTTCAGGAACAGCAGGCCGTCCTATTTTTGCCACTATTGAAGGGAATGAACTTACCAATGTTATTGTCTTGGTTAACCGCTGGTATGGTGGAATCAAGCTGGGCACAGGAGGGCTGGTACGGGCTTATGGTGGATGTGCTGGACAGTGCCTGCTGCTGGCAGAAAAGGTTGAAGTAATTGAGAAAAAACAGGCTTACTTCTGCTGTCATTTTAATGAATGGGCTATATTGCAATATGAACTTAACCAGCAGCAGATTGAGTTTCAGGAAAATTATACAGCTACAGGAGTAGAAGTAGAGTTACTTTTGCAAGTGCATCAGATTCATTCCTTTAATTTAAAACTTCAAGATATTAGCCGGGGACGGGAACAGCTAAAATTACAGGAGCAGGAGCATGCCTGAACAGGATCCTTTACTAAAATATAGAGATCAGCATAAGCACCGCTTGAATTATATGCCTTGGCTGTACTATACGTTAAAGCCCCATCATCGGGCCTGGGCCGAAGCATGGCAGCAGGAATATCAGGCTTATCTGATGGAAATGGAAACAGTAGAGATTGGTAAAAACTGCTTTATTTCACCACTTGCCCATATTTTTGCCGAACCGGGACGCAAGATTATTATTGGCGATCATAGCTTTATTGCAGCAGACTGTACCTTACATGGTCCAATTGAGATCGGGCAGGAAGTCGCGATTAATCACCATTGTATTTTAGATGGTGGTCGTGCTGGAATCCGTCTACATGATCAGGCCAGGATTGCCGCTTATTGTCATCTGTATGCATTTGATCATGGTATGGCACTTGAACAGGCGATCTACCAGCAACCGGTGCGTTCTCAGGGAATTGAGATTGGGAAAGATGTGTGGTTAGGTGCACATGTTGGTGTAAAAGATGGTATCAAAATAGGAGCACATGCAGTAGTCGGTATGAATAGTATGGTGACACATGATGTGGCTACCTGTGAAATTGTGGCAGGAAATCCTGCTAAACTGATTCGCTATCGGAAATAAAAACTGCATTCTAATATAGAATATTTATAAATGATTATTTTACTGGCAGGTTTTCCAGTTTAAAAAATTAACGCATAAAGTACTTGCTTTGTGATAGCTTAAGTTATGACATTAAAACATATTGGGCGTTAAGACCTAAAGAGAGGCGTAAAATGAACCGTGTAATTGCATGTATTGACTCATCTCCATGTATCAATGCAATTGCTGAGGCAGCTGCCTGGATAGCATCGAAAACACAACGAGAACTAGTGCTATTACAGATTCTGGATTATTACCCTGCCAGTTATCATTTGGGAGAAATTAGTGGCGTAATTGGCTTTGAAAGTAATGCCATGCTCTTGAAAGAACTGGCAGAACTTGAACAGAAACAAAGTGAACTTGCCATGGATTATAGTAATAATCTGCTTAAACATATTTCCAATCTGATTCAAGAAAAATACGGTATTACCTGTACTAAAATTCAGGAAAAGGGAGATTTTCTGGAGCAGAGTTTCAATTTGCTTCATGAAGAAGATATTGTTGTGATTGGCCGTGTGGGTGAACGCTCTGCTGAACGTAACAAAGCAATTGGTAGTAACGTTGAAAACTTTATCCGTGGTGTAAAAAGTACGGTAATGACGGTAGGTGAAACGTTTAAGCCACCAACACGGTTTATTTTTGCCTATGAGTATTCACCGACCTGTCTTGCCATGATGCGCCGCATTGCAGTGAGTGACCTGCTTAGACAGTTGCAGTGCCATTTGCTTTATGTAGGTGACCAACCGGAGGTTCTAAATGAGCCTACTCAGTTCTTGAAGAATGCAGGACTCGATGTTGTAGTAGAATATCGCTATGGAGATGTAGCAGAAAATATTTTAGATTATCAGCGTGAACATGGAATTCAGATCATTGTTCTGGGAGCCTTTAGTCAGAGTAAAATTCGGCAATTTTTCTTGGGTAGTATCGCTACAACTATTTTCCGTAACGCGACAGTTCCGCTATTAGTAGCAAAATAATTGATCTTTAAAGACCAATCTATTTAGCCATTAATATATTTAGAATAAGTTGTAAAGTTTTAAATAGTATTAAAAAAGTCCATATAGTTATCCGCAATTACTGTGGATAACTATATGGACAGTATATGTAAAATAATGAAATTTAAAAATATTTTTATAGTGATTGTTTTTTATGCTTTTGAGTTTTTATTTTACAATAGCTAATGCAAACCCATCGTGACCTTTACTTCCGACTGTTTGTAGAGCTGTAGAAGATAGAAGTCGAGGATGACCTTTTAAGGCCTCAAACAAATCGCGGATACCCTCAATACTTGGTTTTTTATTTTCAGGATTGATGATTTCACCGGCACGTATGACATTGTCCATGAAAATTAAAGTTCCTGAACGTGAAAGGTTCAAGCTTAATTCCAGGTATTCAGAATAACTCTGTTTGTCGGCATCGATAAAAATAAAATCAAAAGGTTCGGCATTCTGTTTAATTAATTCATTTAAAATATCAGCAGCACGTCCAACTTTTAAATCAATTTGAGCAGCCAGTCCGGAATGCTCGATATTTTCCTGTGCGACAGCAGCATGAGCTTCACGGCCTTCGATAGTAAGCACATAACCTTCATCACCCAGTGCTCTGGCTAACCAGACTGTACTATAAGCAGCAAAAGTACCCAGTTCCAGAATTCGCTTGCAATTGTTCATCTGGATCAACATTTGCAGAAGCATTCCCTGATTAGGGGCAACTGCCAGATGTTCAGGCAGACCTCGACGTGCTGTATTATCTACAGTTCGTCCTAAACATCGATCATCGGGAATTAAATGTGAATCAATAAATTGGTCAACCTCTGTCCACATCTGCTGCATAATTTGATCACCTGTATTTTCATTGAGGCAATTGTAAGCCTTTCTAGTCAGAGTTCAATTTACCCTAAAAAGATTCGCTGGTTTTTTCTACAATTTCTGATTGTAAAAAAGGAGGCATAAGCCTCCTGTATCTGACAGAAATTCAATTAGAAATGACACATTGAACTGTTACGGGTCAGATCTGGTCCCCAAGTACGGTAACCATGAGTATCAATGTGAATTTGTCCAGAGGCATACAGGCCAAGACCCATATTAAAGCTTTGCCCATGCTGAGACCAGAATTGGCATAATTTAAATTTGGTATTTTCAATGAAAGCATAATCTTCAGGTTGAGGAAACTCTGGCCCTATACGAAAATCTATAGCTGAATTGAACAAATGGCGTGAAGAATTGGCCCCACCAGCACATTGATTTAAAGGTAAATCCCGATAGACTGAAGTCACTTCAAAATCGGTCAGAATTTTAGACGCTACCAGGTATTTAAATATACGTATGGTTGCCAGCTGGTTATTCCATAATTCACGATTTGGGATGGCATATTGTGAGCGGCCACATTTTTGCCAGTCACGGGCAGTACGCATGAGTTCAAAGCTGGGGATAATATTGCCGACGTTATTGCGTTCCAGAAACTGTTCATACTCGCGCACACGTCTAAGATTATCGCCTGAAGCAAGCCAGGTTTGGTAAGAATTAGGAACAACTTTAGGTGGAATCGGACGTTCAATAATCACGCGTTCCTGTGGTATAAAAATACGTTTTCCTTGTGGATGGGCCATATTGCCTTGTTGCGGCGCAGTAACACAACCACTCATCACCAAAGGCATAATGCCAATTGCCATTATACCTTTCAATAAATGCTTCATCGAAAAATCAATTACTTATAAATTGGATATCTATTCTAATTCAAAAATGTCGGGAAAAATGGGAAAAATTGCAATCTAATGTTTAATTTGAGTATAAAAAAAGATCAGCTTATGCTGATCTTTTCTCATTTTATTTCTCAAGATACTGGAGCTTGTCCGGTTTGCCATTCCACTCTTCACGGTCTGCTGGCTGTTCACCAATTTGAGTAATGTTTGGCCATTTTTGTGAAAGGTCTGCATTAAGTTCGATAAACACTTCCTGACCTTCTGGAAGTTCATCCTCAGAGAAAATTGCATTAGCTGGGCATTCTGGTTCACACAGAGCACAGTCAATACATTCATCAGGATTAATAACCAGGAAATTCGGACCTTCATAGAAGCAGTCTACCGGGCAAACTTCTACACAGTCTTGATATTTACATTTAATACAGTTTTCAGTGACAACAAAGGTCATGGCGACAGCTACCTAAAAATACGGTTCTAATGAGTAATGCGCTATTTTAGGCAAAAATCTACTCTACTAACAATTCCTTTTATTGATATTTGTTATTTATATGCATGAAATACAATTAGAATATTGATATTTAAACAGTACTAAGCAAAACAGTTCTATATTTCTTGAAAAATTTCATAAAAATAGCAATTCAAAAACAAGAGCATAACTACCAATAAAGAGTACAGGAGTAAATTTCGTCTAAAAATGAACAG
Source organism: Acinetobacter sp. UNC436CL71CviS28 (assembly GCF_000620525.1). Lineage (NCBI taxonomy): Bacteria > Pseudomonadati > Pseudomonadota > Gammaproteobacteria > Moraxellales > Moraxellaceae > Acinetobacter > Acinetobacter sp. UNC436CL71CviS28. The sequence goes on along the minus strand of NZ_JIBB01000016.1, from coordinate 4,188 downwards.
TAAGATCTATAAAAAATAATGCCTTATTTATACCAATATTTTTTAAGATTAATTCTTGGCCGAGTTACTTTATTGTAGCTTGAAAATCTATTACTGATTCCAAGCTCAGGATTGATTGTTGTAATAGAAGTTAAGATTTATGAGAGAAGTTTAAATTCCTGATCAATTATACTGTTTAAGTGGTCAACTCAAGGAGTGTAAAAAAATAATCTGGAAATAGAACCCAAGATTCTTGGTCTTATCTGCATAAAGATGTCTGCATTTATCTTATAACGAGATAAAGATAAATTTAATTTTATAAATTATAGACTTGAAAATAGATAAGCTGTACAGAATGCAGGTAGAAACAGCAATATATAAAAATCGCACTGAATAGTGCGATTTTTATATTCAGATTTGTGGCCTGTTTTTAGCCTTTACTCATCGTCTGCTCAAGCTGATCTTTGAGTTTATAGAGCTGAGCCAAAGCTTCCCGTGGAGAAAGACTATCGATATCAAGCTGTTCTAAAGACTCTAGTACAGGAGAAGTTTTTTCAACCTCAGTTATCGTCTCCGTGACAGGAGAAACTACGAGGGGAATTACATCAAACAGATCATTTTGTACCACTGTCTGTAAATGCTGTTGCTGCTGCTTTTCCAGAATTTTGAGGCGTTTTTGTGCTTCTTTAATTACACTGGCGGGGATACCCGCAAGTTTAGCTACTTGTAAACCGTGACTCTGGCTTGCTGGTCCAGGCTGTACCTTGTGTAGAAGAATCAGATTGCCATTCATTTCTTTGGCTGTTACATGATAGTTATCTATACCAGCTTCCTGGCCAAGCTCGGTTAACTCAAAATAGTGGGTAGCAAACAGACACAGGCATTTAATACGTTTGGTTAAGTCCAGTACACAGGCCCATGCTAAAGACAGTCCATCATAAGTGCTGGTTCCACGGCCAACTTCGTCCATAAGCACTAAAGACTGACTGGTAGCGTGATGCAGAATCTGAGAGGTTTCTGTCATCTCTACCATGAAAGTGGATTTACCCGATGACAAATCATCTGCTGAACCGATGCGAGTAAAAATCCGGTCAATTGGTCCGAGTCGTGCAGACTGTGCCGGTACGAAACTGCCGCAATATGCCAACAGGCTGATTAGCGCAGTTTGGCGCATGAAAGTTGATTTACCTCCCATATTCGGACCAGTAATAATCGCCATGCGATGATTAAAATCCAGAGAAGTATCATTTGGGGTATAAGGGGTTTTACTTAAACTTTCTACGACTGGATGACGTCCAGCTATAATCTTGATCCCAACTTCAGGTGAAAACTCCGGGCGGTTCCAGCTTTTTAAGCGGGCCTGATAGGCAAAGTTGGCCAGCAGGTCTATCTGGGCTATAGCACTGCTCATAACTTGCAGACTGGCAATATCCTGACGCAGTTCTTCAAGTATTAATTCAAACAGGAGTTTCTCACGTGCCAAAGCACGCGATTCGCTAGAAAGTACTTTATCTTCAAAGCTTTTAAGTTCTGGGGTGATGTAACGCTCAGCATTCTTTAGGGTCTGACGACGAATATAATGCTCGGGTGCCTGCTCTGCCTGTGCACGGGTAAGTTCAATGTAATAGCCGCTGACCCGGTTATAACCAATCTTAAGCGTAGAAATACCTGTCTGCTCACGTTCCTGAATTTCCAGGTCGATCAGAAACTGGCCGGCATGGTCACGAATTTTACGTAGCTCATCTAACTCATGATCAAACCCTTCGGCTATTACATTGCCGTCACGTAATAATACTGGCGGATTTTCAACAATTGCTGAACTTAGGCGTTCAGATAAGACCTTAAAATCACCGAGCTCCTGATAAAGCTGATGAAGCATTTTTGATTTTTTACTATCAATTACTGGCTGTAATGCATGACGTAAAAAAGGGATTTGGCTACATGCCTGACGCAACTGTACCAGATCACGGGGACGTGCAGTGCCTAAGGCAATACGGCTTAATACCCGTTCGATATCACTGATTTCTTTTAAAACCAACCTTACAGGAGCTTCATGATAGCCCTTAACCAGTTGCTCAATGGCATCAAGCCGGGCTTCTAAAATGACTGTATCACGTATGGGCTGCATTAAGGTGCGGCTGAGTAACCGTGAGCCCATTGCAGTCTGACACTCATTAATGAGATGAAATAATGACGTACCATGCTCAAACAACGGATCAATAATTTCCAGATTGCGCCGTGTAACCGGGTCAAGCGCAATAAAATCACTGCTCTGTTCCAGACGGATAGACCGAATATGCGGCAGAGCCGTTTTTTGTGTCTCTTTCGCATAGTGAATGAGGGCGGCGGCGGCGGCCTTCGCTAGAGGTAGATGATCAATACCAAAACCGGACAAAGTGGACACAGCAAACTGGTCGCATAACGTTTTTTGCGCATTATTTAAATTAAAATCAACATTTGGACGTTTAGTGACTGGACAATCAATCTGTTTCTTGATTTGCTCAATAATATTGGCATCGACGAGATCTTCATCGACCAGAATTTCGCTTGGCATTAAACGGGAAAGTTCAATTGCCAATTGTTCTGCTCTGTATTCCTGCTGTTGAACTTTAAAGATACCCGCGCTTAAATCCAGTAAGGCGATACCCACTTGGTTCTGCTGAAAATATAAGGCGACCAGATTAGAGCTTTGATAAGAACTTAACAGAGCATCATCAGTTAGTGTACCTGGTGTTAAAATACGTACAACCTTACGCTCTACAGGACCCTTGCCTGTAACTTCACCCACCTGTTCACAGATGGCGACTGTTTCGCCAGCTTTAACCAGACGCGCCAGATAGCCCTCTGCAGAATGATAAGGTACGCCCGCCATCGGTATAGGGTTGCCGTTAGCTTTACCGCGATGGGTTAAGGTAATTCCAAGAAGTTTGGTGGCCTTATGAGCATCATCAAAGAATAATTCATAAAAATCACCCATACGATAAAATAACAAGGCATGGTTATGTTGCATTTTGACTTTTAAGTACTGCTGCATCATAGGTGTATGGGTGGAGAGGTCAGCCATTATTTCTGTGCTATTCATGTATGTAAATCCTTAAATTTATAAAATAAATTTAGTTTTCTAGGAATTTTGGCTGTCTAACCAATTCGATGCGTACCTGACCTGAACGAAGAGAAAAGTATATCTTCTTCTATATTAAAATTGAGTCAACAGTATGTGAGAGTACGAAGGCACTCTACGGGTGTCATATTAACAAATCCATATAGATTCACAAAAAGGATTGCTCATATGAGTGCGTAAATTAACAACAAAAAGTATGCTCTGTCAGTTTGTATCATAAATAACATGAAATTGAGTGATACTAATAAAAAGTCTTGGTGAAGATGGGTGAAGAGTTATTTAAGGAAAGATGAGAGTTAAAATTTTGATTTAATGCTATAAAAATAATAATTTATATAACTTTGTAAATATATCTCTAGTCAAAGTGCGCATAGGCGTATAGTGAGTAAAGGGATTATATTTCCAAGGCGCTTACTGTTCCTAAATTAAATGATTGATGAGTAAAAATAAATGTTAAAAGCTAATAGTAAAATATTTGTCTTAAATGATGTAATTAAGTTTTATTTAATAAAAATAATTGAAGACTAGGTTATTTTTGATAAAAGAACAGGAAAGTTAAGGCAATAAAAAAGATTACAAGTTCTGAAAAGATGATAGGAAGCAAAAGGAACGTTATATCTTAATTCAACTAAAGAATTTGATCTGGATAAGCTGAAAAATCTTTTGATAAAATGAAGAGAGAATAAACACTGCGCAATATAAGTATTGATTGGAGTATAAATAAAAACAACAGGAAACAACCTGAGCGCTAAATTAACTTGATTGACGTGATACTGCTTTATCTATTGTTTAGTATAAAATGTATTAGTTCAGACTTGATCGTACATTCTTCTTGAAAAAGAGAAAGTTACCCGTTTTGATAAAGGTGTCGAAATCTTAATTAAACAAAGGTAACTTTCTTATGTTGCATACTAACAATCAAATCATCAAACACAAAGTCGGCTTACTCAATTTAGCTGAAGAGCTTCAAAATGTTTCTAGAGCATGCAAAGTGATGGGTGTCTCTAGAGATACTTTCTATCGCTATCATGAGTTAGTACAGTCTGGTGACATTGATGCATTAATCAATAAGTCCCGTCGAGTACCAA
>NZ_JIBB01000015.1:0-75294 GCF_000620525.1 Acinetobacter sp. UNC436CL71CviS28 | reverse complement strand
CTGGGAAATTGAAACCTTATTCAGTTGTCTCAAAGGACGCGGGTTTAATCTTGAAAATACGCGCTTGACAGACCCTAGACGAGTGAAAAAATTGATTGCGGTGTTAGCTATAAGCTTCTGTTGGTGTTACTTAACGGGTGAATGGCAACATGATCAAAAAAAAGCGATAAAAATAAAGAAGCATGGACGACTCTCAATGAGTTTATTTCGCTATGGTTTAGACTATGTTCAAATGGCGATTCAGCGTTTAATTGGTTTTGGGAAAAAAGAAGAGTTTAAGGAAATTTTGGCAATTTTAAGAAGGCAGAACCCTGATAGGATAAGGGTTCTGTGAAATTTGTCGTGTACAGAGAACTTTTACAATAACTGATCACACGTATTAAAGCAAAACCATGCCGATACTGCGCGGTTTTATTTAATATAAATAATAAAAAAGCGTTCCGTAGAACGCTTGATTAAAATTTTACTGGGCGCCGTGAATTTGCTTGTGCTCTGAATGCAGATACTCATCTGACTGCATTTCTAGCAATCTTGAACGGGTACGCTCAATTTCAAACGCCAACTTCTCTCCCTGGTAGATATTAATAATATCATCTTGAGAGGTAAGTAAAAGTTTTACTCCCCGATCATAGAACTCATCAACCAGATAAATAAAACGTCGGGTTGCATCATTAATCTGATCAGTTAAATGCGGAACATTACTGACCAGTACCGTATTATAAATATTGGCTATTTCAATGAAATCTGACGGGCTGCGAGGCTTAAGGCAAAGTTCTGAAAATTCACACCACAACACATCTTCAGTATGACCGATAGTCTCTACAATACGGTTATTGATAATAATTGATTCTTGAGACTGCACCTGAGTCTGGGTCAATGCAGAAAACCTTTGGGCAATCCACTGCTGTGCTTCGTGGCTGAGCGGTGCCTTGAAAAGCTGCGCCTGTTTTAACACTCGTAACCGATAATCTACTCCAGCATCTACATTTAACACGACACAGTTTTTTTTGACCATTTCAATGGTAGGTAAAAAACGGTCACGATGAATACCATTTTTATATAAACCATCTGGTGCAATATTTGAGGTCGCTACCAGCGTAATACCGCGCTGGAATAATTTTTGAAACAGATCGCTCAAAATCATGGCATCAGTGACATTTGATACAAAAAATTCGTCGAAGCAAATAATAACTGCATCTTTGTAAATCTGGTCAGCCACCAGATCTAGGGGATTACGCTGGCCAGACAGCTTATTTAACTCACGGTGTACATGTTGCATAAAGTGATGAAAATGCATACGTAACTTGCGGCGAAATGGAATAGACTCAAAGAATTGATCCATTAGCCATGTTTTTCCACGGCCAACCCCACCCCACATGTATACACCACGCGGTGCAGTTTGCCGGCGAAAACAGCGAAATGCTTTCTTAGAAGCCTTATATCGATGAATCAATTCATGCCAGACCCGGTCCAGCTCCTGCACAGCTTGTGCCTGTGCTTCATCAGGTAAAAATTGTCCAGAAGATAAAGCTTGAGAATAACGCTCGGCTGGAGAGACGGGTGAAAAAGCTGTACTGTGTGATGATTTAAGCTCTAGCATATAATTCTGATACGTTTTATGGGCTAATGGGAAGTATAACGAAGAATATAGTGAAACATATAAAACTTTGGCATAACCCGACTTAGGCTATTTACCATATTGTCTTGGGCTTTGTCCGAACCAGCGCTTAAAGGCATGATTAAATGCGGCTGGTTCTGAATAGCCCAGTAACTCAGCAATAACCTCAATTGAGTACTCTTTATATTCAATCAGTTTTAATGCTTTGTTTTTAATCAACTGTTCTCTAATTTCTTTATAACTGGTATTGAACTGTTGTAGCTGATGGCGCAAGGTACGTTCTGGAATACCAAGTGCTTGTGCAGTCTCTGCCATAGTAGGAATTACCCCCTTTTGCAGCTCTAAATAGTCATGTACACGCTGAATAAGTGAAGGTATTGCATCATCATGATTTAAACGTTGTAGCTCACTAATACATTTAGCTTCATAAACCCGATGGGTAATTGGATCTGCAGAAGGAATTTTGATTTCAAGTACTTGCGAATTTAATCCAAATTTCGCCTGCTTAAAACCGAAGTGCAGATCTGCACCATAATAATTCTGATACAGCTGTAATTGCTCTTTATCTTCAGGTGCTTTAAAAGGTAACTCAACTCTTAAAGTAGGTGCAACCAGTCCCATCATTTTATAAATATCTTGAATAAATTTATAAGTTCCCGAAATTTCGCACTGAGCACGTAGCAATCCCATATCTGAGTTCAGGTCTACTGGCAAATATGTCAATGCAACCTGATGAGCCATGACTTCAAGTCCTAAAGTGCCAAATAGGTGAGTAAGACCCTGGTATTGGATGCCCTTTTCAAGAGCAGTCTGGATATTATTACTGGTTACAAGGAGCATCAGCAAAGGGCCATAACCGGCAAGCGCGTAATGCTGCCCAATAAATAGTCCTGTTTCAGGTTTTACCCCTTCACCGACAACTTTTTGTATATCCCATTCCAAGCTGGGATGAATAATAGAAGTTGGATCCAAAGCATCCGGCTTGATACCAATTGTTGCGAGCCGTGAATCAACATCAATTCCAGCGTTACGCATGCCTTGTATTAAATACATCAAACCGAGAATAGAACGCTTCATGAATAATTCAATTTACCCTGACCTGTCTGTTTTACTATAAAAATCTCATCTTTTTAATTGCCGAATCTATCAATATTTATGTCGCTGCTATCATGGGCCAATATAAGCAAAGCTGTATAATCTGTATAAAAATAGAACGGACTTAGCAGAGAATGCAGAAAAATAATATAGAACCTGCAACTGGACGCAGAGTAAAAGTTGCAATTATTGGTGCGGGATTTGGTGGTTTAGCCGCCGCAATTCGGTTATTACAGCAAAACATTGATGACTTTATTATTATTGAAAAAACAGGAGATGTAGGGGGCACATGGCGCGAAAACCGCTATCCGGGAGCTGCCTGTGATGTACAGTCACACATGTATTCTCTGTCTTTTGCGCCAAAAACAGACTGGTCAAAGCGTTACGCCGAGGCACCAGAAATTTTTGAATATATACAGAATCTTACTGAAAACTATCAACTGCGCCAATATATTCAATTCAATACAGAAGTCACTGGAACTTTTTATAATGAACAGTTAAATATATGGCATATTGAAATTGATAGGCAGGAGAATATAGAAGCCCAATTTGTCATTTTTGCTTCCGGGCCGCTTCATATACCGCAGATTCCTAAAATAAAAGGTATCGAAAAATTTAATGGGAAAATTTTCCATTCATCACAATGGGATCATCAATATGATCTGACAGGTAAAACAGTTGCATCGATTGGTACAGGTGGCAGTGCCATTCAATATATTCCAGAAATAGCTTCACAGGTCAAACAACTCTATGTAATGCAGCGTAGTGCAGCTTGGGTCATTCCACGTGACGAACGCAAATATGGCCAGTTGGAGAAAAACCTTTTTGCTCAGCAGGAATGGTTCAGGAAATTACATCGGATCCGGCTGTACTGGTCAAATGAATCACGGGTTATTCCAATTGTACAGCCATTTGCTATGCGCTATGTAGAAAAACTAGGCCGCGCTTTTATACGATTCCAGGTTAAAGATAAAACTATCGCCAAGAAACTTACACCTGATTATATTATGGGCTGTAAACGCATCTTGGTATCAAATAAATATTATTCAACCTTCAACCGGAGCAATGTTGAACTTGTAACTGATAAGATTCGGGAGATTACTGAAGACAGCATTATTACTCAGGATGGTCAGACCCGAAGAATTGACTGCCTGATCTATGGTACAGGTTTTATCACTGATCCCCGTGTTTACCTAAAGAATTTTCCATGCATTGGCCAGCATAATCAATCATTAGCAAAGGCTTGGGAAGATGGCGCCGAAAGCTACTATGGGGTAAGTACCAAAGGTTTCCCGAATCTGTTTCAGTTACTAGGTCCAAATACTGTTTTAGCGCATAATTCCGTTTTATTTATGATTGAATCTCAAATCGAGCATATCTTGCAATTGATTCAGCTGGTTGAAAAAACTCATACCCAGGCAGTCGTCGTTAAAGCCGAAGTACAGGATCAATTTAATCATCGAGTCCAAGACATGCTTAGAGGTACAGTCTGGCAGTCTGGCTGCACCAGCTGGTATCAGCAAAATAGCGGCAAAAACTTTTCCCTATGGCCTACTTACACCTGGCGATACTGGCTAGAAACCCGAAAGGTAAATCCGGCGGATTATCATTTTTTGGGAAATAGTACCATAAGCCGTGCAGCCTGAATTTTTCCCTGACATAATAAGCAGGTGTTGATTGCATCTGCTTATTCATGACTTCTCTTATTCTGGCTTTACAAATTTTTTTAGCCTTGATTTTAGGCTTTTTATCTGCAAAAAAATTACCTGTTCCTGTACAAAAATTTATTTTCAAAATTTTGCCGTATTTTTCTTATCTGCTATTAATAAGTGTATCGCTTGAACTTTTTCAAGCTCTACAACAGTTACAGCATCCTTTATATATTTTAAAACCTGCCTTATTAATTGCTCTACTGACCTCATTAGGATCTTTCTTTGTCTGTTTATTTGCTTATCAATGGCTAGACCGTAGCAGTGTCAAAGGTTCAATTTCCTTACACCTGTTTTTAAAGGCAATTAAGAATATCAGTTATGCTCTGCTGGCTCTAATGGCGGGTGCAGGCATTGGCTGGCTGATTAAATTATCTGGAAACGAATATTCTTTTAACAGCTGGTATCTATTACTGGTTTTTATTTTACTAATTGGTGTGGAGCTGGCTCATACCCATTTTGACCGTGCCTGGTTAAGCTGGAAAATTTTGGTTGTTCCATTAGCGGCTTTTATTGGTTCTGGCTTGGCTGCATTATTATGTATTCCTTTATTACAGAGTTACACAGCGAATGAAATTCTGGCCTTAGCTCAAGGTTATGGCTGGTACTCAATGTCTGGCATCCTGCTGAGTCAGATTCACTCTCCACAGCTTGGCAGTATTGCTCTGCTCACTGATCTGTTCCGGGAAGTTTTTGCAATTTTACTGATGTATTGTATCGGTTGGCGTTTTCCGCGTTCGGCAATTTCTAGTGCAGGAGCAACTTCCATGGATGTAACACTTGCCATGGTCAAACAGTCTTGCGGGACTCATTATGTTCCTCATGCCATGATGAGTGGCCTAATCTTAACTTTACTGGCACCTCTACTAATAAGCTTTTTTATATTTTTATAAAACAAAAATATAAGTTTGAATTTATTTGTACTTGATCTAAATCCTCAGAAGGTTATGCCAAAAAACAAAGCTGATAAACTAGTGATCAGCTTTGTCTGCAGTAGTTAAACTTACGATTACCCAATTATAAGCTGGCTAGAATTTCTTTTAAGGCTCCGGCAGGATCAGTCGATTGTGTAATTGGACGTCCAATTACTAAATGGGTTGAACCATCAAGCACAGCCTGTTTTGGAGTCACGATACGTTTTTGGTCATCCGCACTTGAACCGGCAGGACGGATACCGGGAGTAACCAGTGCAAAATCTTGTCCTAGTTCCTTACGTAATAGTGGAGCTTCCTGGGCAGAACAGACGACACCATCCAGACCACTTTCCTGAGTAAGCTTTGCCAAGCGTTTAACCTGCTCAAAAGGCTCAACATCTAAACCAATATCACGCAAATCATCGCGTGTTTGTGAGGTTAGTACTGTTACTGCAATCAGTTGGGTAGGATACTGTCCTGCTCTTAATCGCTCTACACAGGTTTCCATCATTTTACGGCCACCTGAAGCATGGACATTTACCATCCAGACCCCAAGATCAGCGGCGGCACACACTGCTTGAGCTGTAGTATTCGGGATATCATGAAATTTTAAATCAAGAAAAACTTCAAAACCTTTATTTTGTAAGGTTTTAACAATTGATGGACCTTCATGAGTAAAAAGCTCTTTGCCTACCTTGACACGACATAGTGATGGATCAAGTTGATCTGCAACTTTCAGGGCGTCATATTGGCTTTTTGCATCTAAGGCAACAATAATACTCACAAGTTTAATTCCATCTTATAAAAATCGGCCAATTATAAAGTGATTCATGCCATGCTCAAAGCAGGAATATATTGATAATGCAAAAAAGCCTGGTTATCTTTTCTAAAACATATTTATCTCTGTTCAGAGATCAGAATAGCTCTCGTATCATGTTCTAAGGCCTCAAAAATATGAGCCTGATCGGCAGGATAACAAATGTAATCCCCTTCATTAAGCACAATCGGTTCTGAAACTAAGCCTACTTTAGCCTTACCTTTCATAATAATAATATGTTCTATACTTCCGATTGAATGTGGCTGACTGCAACGCGGTTCGCCTGGATGTGTAGTAAGGATATAAACGTCTCGTCTGGCACCTGTGGGACAGTTTGCCAGTAATATTGCCTGATAATGAGCAATTTCAGAACTAACGGATGGGCCTTCGCCAAAACGAATAACCTGTGTTTGTGCAGTATTAGCCTCCATTAATTTTGCAAATGGAATATCTAGAGCCACACATAAAGCCCATAATGTTTCCAAGCTTGGATTTCCTTGCGCAGCTTCCAGTTGAGACAAGGTTGATTTAGCAATACCTGCGCGGCGGGCTACCTCTGTCAATGACAATCCCGCTTTTTGTCTTTCTCTTTGTAATCCTTTAGCCACAATCTCAATAGGCAATGTCATAATTCACCATAAAAAACTAATGTTCGTTTTGACGAACGATATAAAATTAAACTATTATATCGTACGATCGTTTGATATAGAAAACAAAAGATGTGCAATGAAGAGCGAAAAAAATTAATTAAAGCCATTACACTCATCTCGGTGGCAACCAGTATTGTAGGCATTTCTTTAGGATCGATTGCAGCCAGTTTCCATATACCTTTATGGATTCCTCTAGCTTTATCTATATTTGTATTGGCAGGCGCTGCAGAGTTTACTTTCATTGGTCTGATTGCATCAGGTGCCAATCCAATCTTTGCTGCATTGACCGGTATATTAATTAATTTAAGGCATTTCCCTTTTGGCCTATCAGTTGCTACTTTTATTGAAAAAAAATACTTATCAATTTTTTGCTTGCCATATTATGAATGATGAGAGTGTCATGTTCGGCCTCAGCCAAGAAAATACTCATTCAAAAAAGTGGGCCTACTGGATGTGTGGCTTAGGCATCAGCATACTTTGGCCGCTTGGTGTATTTATCGGTTATCTGCTTAGCAAAAATATTCCAGATATCTATATTTTTGGTATTGATGCAGCATTCCCAGCCATTCTTTTTGCCTTAATCCTGCCAATGCTCAAGAATAAAACCACACGAAATCGAGTATTTCTGGGTACATCACTTTCCTTAGCCTCTATTCCCTTACTTCCAACAGGTCTTCCTGTTTTGGTGTCTATGTTTGGTTTAATAATAGGACGAAAAACAAAATGAAATATAGTGAAAGTTATATATTTATAGCGATTATAATTCTTGCATTAGGCACCTATCTGATTCGTTATTCTGGGTTCTATTTAGCCAGTCGCATTACATTTAAAGAATCTCATCAACAGCTTTTTGCAGACTCTGCTTGTGTGCTTCTGTTTAGCTTAGCGTTATTCAATACACTATTTACTGAAGATCATTTTAGTGGCATGAGTAAATTAGTCGGAGTTTTAGTTGCAGTCGTATTTGCATGGAAAAAGTATTCTTTTATCATAGTCATTATGATTGCAATGACCGTTACAGGTATGTTGAGGTATATAGGCTTTGCATAAACAAAAAAAGCTCTTTATTCCAATAAAGAGCTTTTAAGGGTCTTATAAAATCAGCTGGATTTTATAAGAGTTAAACTAGAAAAATTATAATGGTGTACGATTCTGGCTTTCCGGATTAATATCTAAAACTGTTTTTTCATGTCGGGCACTTGCTGCGGCTTCGGCAGCTGCTAGCTGAGCAGTATGAATCTGTTCTTTACGTAAATGCTCAATGTCTTGGCGAAGGCGTTTAATCTCCCAATTGCGTTGAAATACGCGGAATACTTGCACACCAAGAAGCAAACCTGCAATGATTCCCAAGCATAGGGTCAATAATAGCAAAAGTCCCAAACGCATAGCCGGTACTTGTGTAAATAACAAGTCAACTGAAAGTTCGGTTCCATTTTGCAGTACGAGTGCAAGTGCATAACCAAATACAATAATTAATAAGGCGACTAAGAGATAACGCATAAACACCCCACATGATTAAGTTTATTTATTGGCAGATTCGTTTACTGCGTCACGGAGTGCTTTACCCGGTTTAAAATGTGGTACGGCTTTCGCTGCAACTTCTACCGCTTTACCAGTTTTAGGATTACGGCCAACACGTGGTTCACGATGGTGCAATGCGAAACTACCAAATCCGCGTATTTCAATACGATTGTCTGTAGACAGCGCTTCAATCATCTGATCAATCATGATTTTTACGGCCTCTTCAACAAGAGGTTCAGCCAAATGCGGGTTTTTCAGTGCAATTCGCTCTATTAAATCGGATTTATTAAGTGCTTCAGTAGTCATCTATGACCTCTTAAGTTATCAAGCTACTCTAACTCTTGCAGATAATAACCTGTTTAAATACAAAACGGTAGCGCAGTACACTAATACTACGCTACCGTTTACAGTATTTGTATAAAAAGTACTAAGTAGTTACACTACTATGTCCTTTTTTACATATTACTTCATTTGAGCCTTGATCAAGTCACCAATCGTCTTAGGACCATTGTCTTGATTAGTTGAAGTCTGACGCAGGTTAGCTACAGCTTCTTTCTCTTCAGCTTCATCTTTCGCTTTGATAGACAGGTTGATAGAGCGAGATTTACGATCAACATTGATGATCTTCGCTTCAACTTCCTGACCAACTTCAAGGAATTTAGTTGCATCTTCAACGCGATCACGGTTGATTTCAGAAGCTTTCAGAGTAGCTTCAACTTCGTCAGCCAACTTCACAGTTGCGCCACGAGCATCAACAGCAGTTACAGTACCTTTAACCAAAGCACCACGTTCGTTAGCAGCAAGGAAATCATTGAACGGATCGCTGTTTAATTGCTTGATACCTAGGCTGATACGATTGCCTTCAGCATCTACAGACAGGATAACGGCTTCAACAGTATCACCTTTCTTGTAACGACGGATTGCTTCTTCGCCCTGTTCGTTCCAAGAGATGTCAGACAGGTGAACCAGACCATCAATACCACCTGGCAAACCAATAAAGATACCAAAGTCAGTAATTGACTTGATTGTACCTGAAACCTTTTCACCTTTGTCGTGGTTCTTAGCAAACTCTTCCCATGGGTTAGCACGAGTTTGTTTAATACCCAGAGAGATACGACGACGTTCTTCGTCCACTTCAAGAACCATAACGTCAACTTCGTCACCGATCTGAACAACTTTAGATGGGTGGATGTTCTTGTTAGTATGGTCCATTTCTGAAACGTGTACCAAACCTTCAACGCCTTCAGCAATCTCAGCGAAACAGCCGTAGTCAGTCAGGTTAGTTACACGAGCTTTAACGATAGAACCTTTAGGATAACGGTTCATGATCGCCATCCATGGATCTTCACCAAGCTGTTTAAGGCCTAGAGATACACGGTTACGCTCACGGTCAAACTTAAGCACTTTAACAGTAACTTCTTGCCCTACTTCAACCACTTCTGATGGGTGCTTGATGCGTTTCCAAGCCATATCAGTGATGTGTAGAAGACCATCAATACCGCCCAGGTCAACGAATGCACCGTAGTCAGTAAGATTTTTGATCGTACCAGTAACTGTTTGACCTTCTTCAAGCTGAGCAAGAAGAGCTTCACGGTCAGCTGAAGATTCAGCTTCCATTACTGCACGACGAGATACCACAACATTATTGCGTTTAGCATCAAGTTTGATTACTTTAAATTCTAACTCTTTACCTTCAAGGTGAGTTGTATCACGGATCGGACGAGTGTCTACCAGAGAACCCGGCAGGAACGCACGAACTGGACCGATGTCAACTGTGAAACCGCCTTTAACTTTACCAGAGATAACACCAGTAACGATTTCGCCGTCTTCAAAGATTTTTTCAAGTTTAGTCCAAGTTTCAGCACGTTTTGCTTTTTCACGTGATAAAACTGTTTGGCCCATACCGTTGTCAAGAGCTTCAACAACAACGTCTACAGTATCACCAACTTGAACTTCAAGTTCACGCTGGTCATTTAAAAATTCAGCACGGTCAACAACGCCTTCAGATTTAAGGCCAGTGTCAACAGTAATCCAGTCAGCATCGATGCTTACTACAACACCTTGGATGACTGCACCCTTTTCAACGTTAAGGTTTAATTCGCTTTCTTCAAAGAGGGCTGCAAAAGATTCGGTCATGATATACCTGATAAAGTCAACGGTCTTGGATCAGACAAGGCCGGTTTAGTTAAACATCCACATAGTCCATAAGAACTGATCAAGCTATGCTTCTGTTGATATTCTTTAGTGCGCTAATTGGGCATCGACATAGTTGACCATCAACTTAAACACTTGATCTATGCTCAAATTTGAGCTATCAATAATATAAGCATCTGGTGCAGGCTTAAGAGGAGCAACTTCACGTTCCATATCTCTTTTGTCGCGCGCCTGTATATTAGCTAAAATGTCGCTTATTTTAACATCCAGCCCCATACCCTGCAACTGTTTTACGCGGCGCTCTGCACGCGACTCGGCAGATGCAGTCAGATAGATTTTCGCCTGCGCTTCAGGAAAGATAGTTGTAGCCATATCCCTACCATCTGCAACTAGGCCCGGCTGCTGTGCAAAATCACGCTGCCGTGTAAACAGGGCTGCGCGCAGTTCTGGCACAGCAGCTACTTTTGAGGCATATTCTCCAACCCGTTCAGTACGAATAGTCTGAGTAACATCTTCATCATCTAAATAGATTTTCGTGCCCTGATCAGTGCTTTTAAAGCGTATATTCAACTGTGCAGCCATATCTGCACAGCCAGCCAGGTTGCTTTCCAATTCTTCAAACAGGTCACGTTTATGTAATGACAGCCCTAAAAGGCGATATAAGGCTCCCGAATCAAGTAAATGATAACCATAATATTCGGCGAGCTTCGCTGCTAATGTCCCCTTTCCTGAACCACTTGGACCATCGATAGTAATAATTTGAACTGTCATTAATTTTCCATTAAGAAACTGATTTTGCTAACTTTGAGAGACCTAGTGTAATCGCGCCTTTAAGCTGTGCAAGTATTAATTTACTGACAAACGGTGCCTTTGCCTGCAATTCAATCCGGTAGCGCACTAAAGTTTTATCTCCTGCCAGCTCTTCAAACTCAATTCGGCCTAAATGATGTCGGATTAAAGGATTTTTAATAATCTTATATTCAATACGCTTATTTTCTTCAAGCAGTGTAATTTCTTCTTGCAGAGGTTTGACTGGTCCATATCCCATACGGCGAACTGATCCGACCCCGTCCGGACGCTGCGGATCAGCTGAGTCTTTACTACGCACGACCTGTATAGGTGCAAATGCTGTATTATATGTTGAATGCTTGGAGAGCAATTCAAAGACTTCGGATACAGGCGCATTAAACTGTTTTTTTACTTCAATATAATTCATTTTCTTTCCTGTGTTTTTTATTGAAAATTGATAATTTAAAGAGTTCTGAAACCATGATGGTATCTATTTTATGGAGATTAGTTCAGAGTTTACTCTGCTGACGCTTCTGTTCACGCCGCATTTTAAAGAAATCACTTAGCTGTTGTGAACACTGTTCTTGTAAACAGCCTGATTCAAATTGAAATAGATGATTATAATAACCACTCTCTAATAAGCGGCGCGCACTGACGAGCGATCCGGCTTTAGGCTCAGTCGCTCCAAAAACCACTCTCTGCACCCGTGCGTGGATTAATGCTCCTACACACATTGTACAAGGCTCAAGAGTGACATATAAAGTAGTATCATCTGGCAGTCGATAATTTTGTGTCAATTGACAAGCCTCTCGAAGGGCCTGTATTTCTGCATGAGCTGTTGGGTCATGCTTGAAAATTGGCTGATTATGTCCTACACCAATAACCTGGTTATTACTTACAATTACCGCACCTACCGGAACTTCCCCTTTTGACGCTGCAAGTGCAGCCTGCTCATAGGCAAGCTGCATCCAGTAATGATCATCGAATTCATGTTGCTGCATATATCAGTCAATCACCTGATATTGTTTAAGTAGTCTGTTCCAGCTTTCATTTGTGGTTACTGGTGGTTGATCACCCAAGATACTGCGCAGACTTAAATCGGCATTTTGTTTCCACTCAGGTGACAAATCTTTATCCACCAGTCGTGCACGTACTCCTTCAACAAAATCAGGATGGCGGATTTTCCAGTTGGAAATTTGAAGTTCAAGCTCAAATACTTCGTTCCAAGAATGAACCTGACGCCCCCATTGCCATAACAGCCAAGTAAGTGCCGCTGTGGCAGGCGAGCCCTTTTGCAGATTTTCACTTGCCTGACGCAACCAGTCACTACGAGCATCACTTAAACCAATAATAGCCTGATAGTCCTGTTCAAAATTTATACCCCGGCAGACACTATGAATCACATCAAGTGAATTCTGTAATGGGCCTGGGGCCACCGGTCGGTGCAGGCTGTTTAAGGTATCATCAATCGCACGGAAACTTCCCGCAGGATAATGATTCCAATCAATACTGATGACTTTTTGTAATACTACATCACGCTGTGCATCACAGATATGGGTTGCCCAACCGATACCATAAGCGCCAGCAGAGGTCATAATTGAACCCGTCAGACCGGTAAATAAACCTATCGGACCCCGATCTGCCAAGAAACGGCTTGCACCGACATCAGGATATAAACCAATATTAATCTCAGGCATAGCTAACCGCGAATAGGGAGTGACCAGCCGGAACGGTGCTGCCATAAACAAGCCCAGCCCACCTCCCATAACATAACCTTCTCCCCAGACCAGAATTGGTTTGGCATAATTATGAATGAGTAAATCCAGTGCGTATTCCTGTTCAAAAAACCGGTTCGCTGTATCTACTTCATGATTAATGACTAATTGACGTAGTTTACGAACATCTCCACCTGCACAAAAGGCTTTCGGTGTTGTTGAATCTAACCAGATAGCCTTGACCTGATCATCATGCTGAAAATCTTCAAAAGCCTTCAGTAATGCAGAAACGATAGATTCATCCAGAGCATGCAAGGATTTCGGACGATTTAAACGTACTATACGCCAGCCATTGTCCGCGGCTTCAACGACCAAGTCAGGATGATAAGAATTTAGTAAGGGAGAATTTGTCATGCGTCCAGCTGCCAGTCTATAGGCTCAATGCCATGTTGTGTTAAATAATTATTTGTTTTGGAGAATACTTTACAACCGAAGAAACCACCACGGTTGGCTGCCAAAGGAGAAGGGTGAGCAGCTTTCAAGACCAAATGTCTGTCTTGATTAATTCGCTGTCCTTTACGCTGTGCATATGCACCCCATAAAATAAAGACAACATGTTCCCGCTGTTCATTTACCACATCAATCACATAATCGGTAAAATCTTCCCAGCCCTGCTTTTGATGAGAAGTTGGCTGACCTGCCTCAACAGTCAATACGCTATTTAGCAGTAATACACCTTGCTTTGCCCATTTGGTCAGATCACCATGGTGAGGCTCAGGCACACCCAGATCAGTATGCAGTTCATGAAAAATATTACGTAATGATGGCGGTAAACCTACACCACGATGTACAGAAAAGCTCAACCCGTTGGCCTGATTAGGCCCATGATAAGGATCCTGCCCCAAAATTACGACCTTCACCTGGTCAAGTGGAGTCATATTTAATGCCTTAAATATTTCCGGGTTTGGGGGATAAATTGTTTTTTGAGCTTTCTTTTCTTCTCGCAAGAAGTTACGCAAGTGTTCTATCTTGGCACCCAGCAAAAAATCTGCCAAGGCATATTTCCAACTTTCGTCTAACTGAACCTTACTCAATTTTTCATCTTGCTGCTCAGTTAACTGCATGCCTTTTTCCTTAAAGTCTTATCCAAAATAAAATATCCGAAGTTTTAAAGCTTGACCTGCAGCTCAACTCCAGGATTTTCAAATTTCAAACCCTGTTTCAATCTTTCATACATGGTCGGATCGGCCCATTCTTGCTGAACCTGTTCAGAAAATTCGATCTGTTCAAGCTGTAATAAACCCATTTGCCTATTTTCTATATCTTCCTGAAAACTCTGTGCATAACCTGTATCTGTTTCATGCACAATTACCGAGTAAACCTCAACATCACCTTCCCCGTTCTGGGTAACGGTTGAATTTAGAACCTGCTGGGCTAGAAAGAAGAAAATGCGCGAAAACTGTTCAGCAGAGGGTGAAACAGGCAGAGCTATCCAGCGCGCACTAAATTTTTTGCACGCTGCAATATATTCCTGGTCATCATTTTGCCAAAAACAGATGGCATGGTCAAAACTGTCGAAAAGATCTTTAATCACCCCTTTCAACAGGCCGAAGTCGTAGACCATCTGTCCATGATCCAACCGGTTAGCCTTGAGTAACAACTCAACCTTGTAGCTATGGCCATGAATTGAACGCTTACAGCGATCCGAAGTGCAATTTCGCACGATATGAGCGTTTTCAAACTTAAATAACTTACGAATTAACATGCGCCGAATAGGTAATTGACTGCAAATATTTTTAATTATAAAGCAAAAGTAAAGTAGTTCGCAGCTATTTTTATAACTGCTCACAATTCATGCAGTCTAAAATGGGGCAAGACTTCGAAAATATACATAGATCTGGTTTTCATCGCGTTTAAAGTATGTTGTGAACTGCCGTTTACGTTCTGAGAGCCGTACTTCAATTTCAGCTTTAAAAAAATCTGACTTTATATCCAGCAATGGATTTACTTGTGCTTTGTTGGTAGCACTTATCTGATCGAATGGCTCAAGTCCCCACAAATCGCCTGTGGCATTAAAGTATTCCATATTACTTTGCTTACGCTGCAAAGCATCTGTGACAGCATTCAGATCAAGCTTCTCATCCATACTGGCAAGAACCAAAGCAGGTGCTGTATTGATATTAATTTTGGTCTCTGCTGGTAATGCACTTACATAAGGCGCTATCAATTGGTATTTTTTTCCTTCGAACCCTCTTACCTGCTTCAGCTCTTCAATACTAAAAAACCGGGTATTGGGAGTAAGATGAGGTTGATTCAAACCTTGATAATAACTGCTTTCCGCGCCCATAGCACCTATAGTCAGATCGTCAGGGTCCTGCCAGTCAATCACTGCCTGGCTTAGTTCGGCAGGCAGACCAACACGGACCAGCAAGCGCTCAAACCAGGCCTGAGCATCCGGATTAACCGTACCATCTACCTTAACCAAATTATTTAAATTAAACTTTCCGCTTTCATCTTTTAAACGACCTGAAATATAACCGTCTTCTACGGGAAAGGCGGGCATAGGCTGTGCCCAAATTTCCTGTAAATGATCAATATCTCCAGCATTTTCTTTGTCTTGTTGCAGGATTTCAGAGAAAAATGCTTCAGCACTTTTTGCATAGAGTAAAGATTGGTCCTGTCGCATCAGGTAAGCGGTGTTATCTGCTGTCTGACTTTGCCGCTTGGCAATAGTGGCAGCCAGAATGGTTGCCAAGGCAACCATCATCAGAATAGTAATAAGTGCTATACCCTGTTGCTGCCGCATAGTAATCCCCAGTTTTTTACTTTTAAGATGGATTTATTGTTTTTTCTTTTAAATCATCTGTATTTAAAAGGCTGTAAATCCATTCGTATTCAGTTCCATTTATGGTCAGATTGATTTTAAAACCGCGCGGTAGAATTTTAAGCTGTTCTGATTGGGAAGCAGGATCTAATACGCCTTCAGGCCATCTGTTCAGTTCAGCCGGATTTAAGACGCTAATCCGGTATTGCTCGACCTGATCAAGAAGCACACTTGACTGGGGCTGAATAGCAGTTGAAGTATTCAGGTTTTGATATTTTAACCGGTACAGTTTCTGATCTGCACTACTGTATTGATATTCGATCCGCTCATAAGGCCCCAGCCCTTGGCCCAAAGGATCAGTTACACCAGCTTTACTAAAAATAAAATGCTGATCGTTTAATTCAAGTGCAGGACGCAACTCTCCTCCATTATTTGCAGTTAATGGAATCAGTTGCAGGCTGTCACGTAAGATTTGCTGATAAGCTTCCTGTAACCGGGCAAGATTTTGCTCATGTATACTATTTCGTTCTTTTACTTTGATCAGATAATCAAAAACCTTCCAACCCAGCGCAGAGAGTGCTGCAAAAATCGCAATTGCGACCAACAGCTCCACAAGAGTAAAACCCCATTTATATTTCATGAAGTATTTTCTTTGAGTGGATGATTAAAAAACACCAAGGTCGCAATTCCATTTTCAACCTTACCCTGCTCTGTATTAAACAGACTAATTTGTACTTCAATACGCTGTACATTTGGACTGATGGTGGAAGCTGCCTGTTTGTCAATTTGCCAGGTTTCACCTTGAGATGTTACCTGTTTAGACTCTGTTCCCTGTAACCACGCCTGATTCATTTCCATGAGAGCAATTTCATTCATACCTACAAATTGCGCTTTTGTCCTTAAAATTGCATTTGAGGTGGCTTGTGTATATTGCATGGCTACTTTTGTCAGGGCAACTGCTGCTGTCGCAAAAATTGCTAGCGCAACCATAACTTCAAGTAATGTAAAGCCTTTAGGTTTCACTAATTTTACCTAAATAATCAATTTCGATTTCATGACCTACCGGCCTTTGCTCCAGATAGAACTGGATGCGTACAGGTCGCACTTCTCCATTTCCCAGCCAGATCAGTTTAGGTGCCCGGCTTCCTAATAACTCTTCATTACTGGCATTTTGAAAATCATGATCGAGAGGCTGAATACTAAAGCTGACATTTGGGGGCAAATGTCGAGAAGGAAACTCACTATATTTCTGCCATTTTTCTGGTGCAGGAGCTAAAAACCCAGTAGTAGTTTTCATATCAGCCGTAGCTTGATATTCGAGCAAGTTATAAACAAAAGTATTTACATCAGTAGCTGAGCGCGTTTCAAGTGCGAGTATACGTGCCTGGTCATTGGCTTCGCGGTTGATTTTCTGCAGGTCCAGTAAAAAAACTTCCCTAGCCTGCATTGCTTTACGCTGATCAATACCATTCAAATTCATTACAACAAGAGATGCCATAATACCAATGATCACAATGACCACCATCAGTTCGATTAAGGTAAAACCATAATGAGCAGATGAAGATGAACGGATCATTAGATTATTCCATATCAGGCATATTGTTCATTAACCTGCTTGGGCAGTGCCAAAGCCTGATCAATATAGGCCACTCTTAAAGTATCACGCGACCCCAGATAACGCTGATAAAAACTTGAATTTAAAATTGCTGCCGCGCCATGTGTTAGTGACCAGATCGAAGCGAGATAGTCACGCACTGTCATGATACTGCCGATGGATTCCAAATAGTTTTCGGTCATGCGTATAATAATACGCATTCGCTGTTTACGGACCTGATAAAGCTCACTAAAAAGATGGTGGATTCCCTGTCCGGTAATCGAAAGCCGCTCTTCAATCTGATGAAAAAGTACGGTACGTTCCGGATGATGCAGATGATGCAACATGAAAAAAGCCAAGTGTTCAGGAAAAGATTTTTCGGTATCCTGAATCATTTCCAGCAACATCCGCTCATTGCGAATAATGAGCAGAATATACAGCTCATCCTTACTTTGAAAATGCTTGTATAGAGTACCCTTGGCTAAATCGAGTTCTGCCGCCAGTGCATCAAGTGTCATGCCTGACTCACCATTTTCTAACAGGAGTTGCTCTGCCACTTGAAATATTAATGCTTCTCTTGCCCGAAACTGGGCCTGACGATCCATCTTCACCCGATTACTCTCTTTTTGCTTTTCAATGCGTATTTACTTTGAATTAAGGAGGTTTTCAAAATTTTGTGTTGTTATGAAAGCAATCTCCTCAAGCGGTTTATCATATACATCACTTAAGGCTTTGGCTACATATGGAACATATTTTGGTTCATTAGATTTACCTCGATAAGGTACTGGTGCCAGATACGGGCTATCCGTTTCAATCAAAATACGGTCAAGGGGGACCTGTTTGGCAACATCTCGCAAGTCCTGAGCATTTTTAAAGGATACAATACCCGAGAAAGAAATATAGTAACCACAATCCAGGACTGCCTTGGCAGTTTCCCAATCTTCTGTAAAACAGTGCAGAATTCCATGTTCAGAACCTTCGGCACGAATAATATCAACCGTATCCTGCTTGGCCGAGCGAGTATGTACAACTACTGGCTTTTTTACTATTTTTGAAGCCTGAATATGACGGGCGAAACATTCTTTTTGTTCAGCAATAAAATCCGTACTGTGAAAATAGTCGAGACCGGTTTCACCAAGCGCCCACGCTTTTTCTGCCTGTGCTAGCTCAACCAGATATTCAGTCGTAGCACGCGCCATGACTGTGGCATCTTCACAAGGATGCACACCTACACTATAGCCCAACTCAGGATGACGGATGGCAATTCGCGAAAGCTCAATGTGGTCATCCAGATTTACCGAGATACTCATCATTTTTGATACCCCTACATCTTTTGCCGCCTGAATGGCCAGATCAATATCACCATCATAAGGCGACAGGTCCAGCAGGGTTAAATGACAATGAGTATCTACAAACACAATTTTTTCCTATAACAACCAGTGAGCTTAAAAATCGACAGTTTTAGACGGTATAACCCGGACGATCTGAAGTCAGGCTACCGGCAAGCAGCTTTTCAGCTTCACTTCTATAATAAATTCCTTTCTCGCCACTTAGCTGAATTCCGAAACCTTGAGGTCGAATTCCATTCTGTTTGCGGGAAATCCAGATGACTTTGCCAGTCAAGGGTACTTTCTGAGCTTGTCCAGGCAAAGTAGCTAGCACAAAAACCTCTTCACCCATTTTTACTGGCTGTTGTGATGGAATAAACAGACCACCACCCTGAACAAAACCCATATAACTGGCCTGCAAGGTTGCCCGGTCAGGTATATTCACCTGAATAATACCACCCATACGTGGTTGCATCGACTTTCCCCTTAAGTCTTAAACATTCATCAGCCTGATGAACAGTTGATCCAGAACCAAGTTAACCTGTACATTCTGCTCAGTAAGCTGCTTGGATTTTTGCAAATCTGAATAGATTTCGAATAAAACATCAAGCGAATAATGTTCAGCAACTGGCTTCAGGTTAAGATCAACATTCTTCAGGTTTTGATTTAGCTTGACACAAATCAGATCACACAACAAGTATTCAAACATAGTGATAAATTCAGGAAATGTCAGCTCTTTATGCCATTTTGATGCAAAGAATACCGGCATATTTTTTTGAGCTACCAGTTTTTCCCAATCTTCAAGAAATTCCTGGCGCTTCGGCAACCATGCAGAATCAGCCAACTCTAATGCCTGTAAAGGCATATCACTGGACAGATTCATTAAAAGCTGCAAATTTTGCTGGTTCAGGTCAGATAAGTTGGGACGGATATACTGTTCTGCCTGTTCAGTACTGATTCGATCTAGTGCATAGTGCTGCAGTCGACTGCGAATAGTTGCCGGTAACTTTAAATAATGATCAGCCAGTAAAATAATGACAATGCGCTCCCCCGGTTCTTCCAAAGTTTTAAGCAATGCATTTGCCGCAGCAATATTGAGTGCTTCAGCTGGCTCAATCATTATAACACGCCAGCCCTCACCGGTTTGCTGTACGAAAGGCTGTAAATCGCGTATTTTTTCAATGCGAATTTTAGCATTCTGTTTTTTATTTTCTTCATCGGTCGAAATATGTACATAGTTGGGATGTGTATCTGATTTTAACCACTGGCAACTACTACATTCCCCACACGGTCCTTGAGCTTGTTTATTCTGGCAAAGTATCCAGGCGAGAAAATGCCGGCTAAAAGCTTCTTTACCACAGCCGGATTTACCGTAAAACAGTAGCCCATGACCGATGTCAGGAAAACGCCGCGTCAGTGTATCCCATACAGGCTGCTGCCAAGGATAAATCTGGGATTGCTCAAGAACATTTTCCATATTACTTGTTCCAGCAGTTATTCAAAATAGGAAATATCCAATGCATTTAGCCGGTCAAGATCAGCTTGAGTATCTACACCCGGCGGCAAGTTAGCCATGGCAACAGCAATTGCAATACGATGGCCATTTTCTAGTACACGCAGTTGCTCTAGACTTTCCAGTTTTTCAAGCAATCCCATATCCCAACCTACATAAGCCTGCAGCAGGCTCACACGATACGCATAAAGCCCCAGATGACGAAAAGCCTGTGTATGTAACTGCGGTATAGTCTGCCGGGCAGCATCACGGTCATAAGGAATAGTGGCTCGACTAAAATACAAAGCCTCTCCATGAAGGCTTTTTACCACTTTAACTATACTGTCACGCTGAAACTCATCAAGCTCATGAATCGGCTCACATAAAGTCGACATTGAACATTGGGGCTGATCTATTAATAGCTGTGCAACCTGTTGTACCAGTTGAGCTGGCAATAAAGGTTCATCACCCTGAATATTAACAATAATATCATCACTTCCCCAACCCTTAATCCGTGCAACTTCACTCAAGCGGTCCGTACCTGATGGATGATCTGCACGGGTTAACACCACATCCACATTTTCGTCCCGACACACCTCTGCAATACGCTCATCATCAGTTGCCACACACAAATCATCGAACCCCTGAACTTTACGGGCCTGATCTACCACACGTAAAATCATTGGACGTCCATGAATTTCCAGAAGCGGTTTACCTGGCAGACGTGAACTTGCATAACGTGCAGGGATGACGATGTGTTTCATAAAAAGACCTTAAGAAATCTGTATATCATATTGACCAAGCTGTTGTTCCAGCAGTGCATAACAAGCAGAAGATAATATCGCATCGACCGGCACGACCCAAATCTGCCTTTTAAATTCTGGAACACTCTTTAGAAGTTGGCGGATTTTTACTGCATCTTTTTCAGTAGTAATCAGCGGTTTCAAGTCACCAAATTCCAGATCTTTAAGCTGGTAATCATGATGATCTGCGTAGGCATGATGATAAATCCGATTAATGCCCAGTGAAGCGAGCGTCTGATAAAAGCGCTCAGGAAAACCGATACCTACAACTGCATGAAATTCCAGAGTGGCATCAAATCTCTGCTCTTTTCCTGCATCAGGATTAAGCAAATAAGGCTGCCCAGGCTCAAGATGCATATTAAATACAGACTGAGGATGCTGAGCATGTTCAATTACAGTAGCTTTCTGCAGACGACTCTTCGGTTCGCGTAAGTAGCCTTCTGGCAGGAGTTTTTCATTGCCCAGGCCACGGTTATTATCCAGTACAATCCACTCAATTTGCCGGCCCAATGCCCAATGCTGCAGCCCGTCATCACTAATGATCAGATCAAGCGAATGATGTTGCAATAACAGTTCAATATTAGCTTGCCGGTTGCTGCCTACTGCCATTGGTATACCGGTCGACTGTACAATCAGGCAAGGTTCATCACCAACCTGCTCAGGTGTGGAGTGAACAGAAACCTGTGCTGGAAATGGTCCTTTGCCTCCATATCCGCGGCTGATCACCCCCACTCGCACCTGCTTACTCTGCAAATATTTAACCAGATGAATCAGCAGTGGTGTCTTTCCACTACCGCCCACGGTAATATTGCCAATAACCATAACCGGCACAGGTGAGTGATAGACTTTCTTTAAACCTGCCTGATAGAACCAGCGGTTTATCAAAAATCCTCCACGATACAAGCATGCCAATGGTCTTAAAATAATCAGCCAAGCAGCCTGCTTATTCCACGCATCTTGAATCAACCGGGCCATTGACATGGATCAGTTTTCCTCAAAATTACGCTGATGCAACTGATAATACGCGCCATGCTTTTGCATCAGTTCCTGATGGTTACCCTGCTCGACAATACGGCCTTTATCCATAACCACAATCCGGTCTGCATTCTCAATAGTAGATAAACGGTGTGCAATAACAATAGTGGTCCGTTCCTGCATAGCCTTATCAAAGGCTTTTTGAATGAAATGCTCAGACTCATTGTCGAGTGCACTGGTAGCCTCATCCAGAATCAGAATTGGGGCATTTTTCAAAATAGCACGGGCAATTGCAATACGTTGACGCTGACCACCTGAAAGATTAAGTCCCTGTGCACCTAGAATGGTGTCATAACCTTGCGGCAAACTCATAATAAAATCATGGGCATAGGCTGCTTTTGCAGCTGCAATGATCTCAGCCTCACTTGCCCCTTGTAGCTGACCGTAAGCGATGTTGTCTCGCACGCTACGATTAAATAGTACGACCTGCTGGTTTACCATTGCGATTTGAGAACGCAAGGCTGTCAGTTCGATTTTTTGAATATCGAAGCCATCTAGTAAAATTTTTCCGGAACTGATTTCCTGAAAACGTACCAGCAAATTCACCAGAGAACTTTTACCTGCACCAGAACGTCCAACCAATGCTACTGTCTCACCAGCTTTTACATTAAGACTAAAATCATAAATAGCCTGTGAGCCATCACTATAAGTCAGGTTTACCTGATTAAATTCAATATTGCCTTTTAGTACAGGTTTTAAATCACCTGTATTTTTTTCTTCAGGCATATCCAGTAATTCAAATACTGAATAGGCAGCAGCCATCCCCCGCTGCAACTTTTCATTAATATCTGTTAGAGACTTGATCGGCTTAGCCAGTAATCCGGCAGCTGTAATATAAGCGACAAACTCGCCTGCTGAAGTATTACCCAGAACCTGTGGGCGCAAAGCAATCCAGATGATAATACTCATTGCAATTGCCATGATCAGCTGAACAATTGGGCTATTCATCTGCTGTACAATGACCATTTTCAGGCCACGTTTCAGGTTTTCATTAGAATGATGATAAAAACGCTCCTGCTCAAAGGTCTCTCCACCAAACCCTTTTACGACTGCATTGCCATTTACACTTTCCTGTACAACATGGTTAATATCACCCATAGTATTTTGCACCTGCACGGAAAGCTTGCGCATCCGTTTAGCCGCTTTGCGGATCAATAGTCCAATCAGCGGTGCGAAAATCAAGATACAGATAGTTAAACGCCAGTTGGTATATAATAGATAACCAATTAGGCCTAATGTAATAAAACCGTACTGAACCAGTGTTTTTAAAGATTCAGAAGAAGCAGCTGTAAGTTGCTCCACGTTATACATGATTTTGGCAGTAATCTGGCCACTGTTATTGTCCAGATAATACTGGGCAGGTAAACGCAATAGTTTGGCAAACACCTCTTGCCGGATCTGAAAAATCAGACTACGTGAGATGACGGCTGTATAGTAGCCGCCAATAAATAGCCCCAATCCACGGAAAAAAATCAAGATAATAACCAGAAATGGAAACCAGTTTAAATTCTGCTGGTTTTGGTGCTGAATGGCATTAATGATATATTCAAGCAGCTTGGCAACTGATACCTCTGTAGAAGCATTAATACCAAAACCGACGAGTACAAGTAAAGCTGCCCCCCAGTAAGGCTTTAAATAAGACAGGAGACGCGCATAAACTTTAAAATCTTGCTTCACTAATAACCTCGGGTAGGGAGCTTGGTACTAATATTGACATTTACAAAGCCCAGCTGTCCGGCCGTATCCATCACACGGATTACATCCTGATGGGTGGCCTTGGCATCAGCCGCAATAATAAACATCAAATCACGCCGGTCTTCAGCAACCTGCTTGATTGCTGCGCTTAAATCAGCCACTTCTTTACTGGACAAAGCTTGTCCATTGACTGCGTAATGGCCGGAAGAGTCTACCATAACCTCGATTTTTTGATCGTATTGTTTTGGTGGAACACCCTGTGCATCTGGCAGGGTCAGGTTAAGACGGCTTTGCTGATTAAATGTCGTAGACAAAAGCAGAAATACCAGAATAAATAGTAGGCAGTCGATCATGGGAGTCAGGTTAATCTGGATATCTTCCACTTGAGAGCGCTTGAATTTCATGACATTTGACCTGTTTAGCCGACTTTTCGCAGCTCTGAACCAGCCGTACTACTATAGAACAATGCTGCATGAAATAATGTTGACTGCTGCTCAAGCTCAGCCACATATTCCTGTACCAGTCTTTGAAAGAAACGATAAGCAAATAATGCAGGAATAGCAATCAGCATACCCGCAGCAGTGGTAATCAGGGCTTTAGAAATACCCGGTATCATAAGACCCGGGTTACTGGTCGTACCTAGGTCAATCACCAGAAAAGATTCAATAATACCCAGCACCGTACCCAGCAGCCCAAGTAATGGGGCTACTGCGCTCAAGGTACCCAAAAAATTAATATTCTTTTCCAAATACCCAATTTCCTGAGAGGCTTTCGCTTCCATCTGGGCACGTGCAAACTGCTCACTTTCTTGCCGACTCGCATAGCCTGCCAGCAGAATCTGCCCCAAAGTGCTAGCCTGCAGGTTTGGGGCATGGCTTAACCTGTCGATTACTGGAGCAATATCTTGGGGATGACGTAAAATCAGCTCTACAGGAATCACTTGAGAGCGCTTTAAACGGATAAAGCGCTCCAATGTAATAGCTATGGTAAAAATAGAACATACGACGAGCGGCAGCATTAGCCAGCCGCCAGCTTTAACAAGTTCCCACATGCTGTATACCCCAAATCAAACTATCTTTTTATATTTTTAAACTGTTAATCAGCCAGACAGATATTCAAGATACCATCAAGCTCATCAAGCGAATGATAATGGATCACCAGTTTTCCTTTACCTTGCTTGTTGTAATCAATTTTGACATCTGCACTGAAACGTTCAGAAAGCCGCTGGGTGAGCTGCTCAAGATCAGCTGACATTGACGTTTTATTTTTTTCCTGTTTTGGTGTGTTCCACTCACGCACCAGTTGCTCGGTCTGACGGACTGAAAGACTTTTTTCAATAACGGTATCAGCAGCTTTTAGCTGATCTTTAGATTTTAAGGTCAGGATTGCACGCGCATGTCCCATATCCAGCAAACCTTGTTGCATAAAGTCTTTTACTGGCTCAGCCAGGCTCAGCAAACGCAACAGGTTACTTACGGTAGTACGGGCCTTGCCTACTGTTTCGGCTATTTCCTGATGGCTTAAACCGAATTCATCATGAAAACGCTGTAATGCTATTGCTTGGTCAATTGGATTCAGATCCTGGCGCTGAATATTTTCAATCAAGGCAAGCGCAATTGCTACCTGGTCATTTAAGTCACGAACAATTGCCGGTACTTCAGTCAGCCCCGCCAGCTGCGCTGCACGCCAGCGGCGTTCTCCTGCAATAATTTCATAGGGACGCTTTTCATCATCAACTGGGCGTATAACAATCGGCTGCATCACCCCATGCTTCTCAATTGAAGCGGCCAGCTCCTGCAGATCTTTTTCCTCAATAAAACGGCGCGGCTGGTATTCACCCCGCTTAAGCAGATGCACATCAATCTGTTTAAGCTGTCCGTGATCCAGTGATTGAGCTTCTAGCTGCAACTTCTCTTTTTGAATCGAACCCAGTAAGGCATCTAAACCACGGCCTTTGGCCAATCCGCGCTTTTTGGTGGTCATGCATTACTTCCTTTTTTTAGCTTGGTCTTTTTAAGAATTTCGGCTGCAAGATTCAAATAAGCTACTGCACCTTTAGAACTTTTCTCAAAATAAATGATAGGCAAACCATGCGCTGGTGCTTCAGCCAGTCGAACATTACGTGGAATAACCGTCTCGTAGAGTTTTTTGCCAAAATACTGTTCCAGTTCAGCCGAAACATCACGGGTCAGGGCATTTCGGGCATCATACATGGTACGCAATACACCCACAATTTGCAGGTCAGGATTAAGCGCCTGCTGAATACGGTCAATTGTCTGCGTGAGATCTGCCAGTCCCTCAAGCGCGTAATACTCACACTGCATCGGAATGACTACACCCTGCACTGCAGCAAGCGCATTAACGGTGATCAAGCTCAGACTAGGTGCACAATCAACAATGATATAATCATAAGACTTTTCAATATCTTTTAAAGCTTCCCGCAAAATATATTCACGGCCTGGCTGTTCAGCGATCGCCAGCTCTACCCCAGCAAGGTCACGATTGGCCCCAAGAACTTTATAACCTACTTCTGCTTTGGTAATTGCCGTTTCAATGGGTACTTCACCCAGCAGTACATCTGTAACTGAATAAAGCAGATCATTTTTCTGCACGCCAGAACCCATCGTCGCATTGCCCTGTGAATCCATGTCTATCAGCAATACACGTTTTTTTAATACTGCAAGAGAAGCTGCCAGGTTGACGGCAGTTGTGGTTTTTCCTACGCCACCTTTCTGGTTTGCAATCGCAATAATCTGAGCCATGCTAACCCCAATCCTAAAAATCTTTTAAATACGTTTTAATAAAAGCAGATGCCGCTGTTCATCCAGACGTGGAACTTGCAGTTCAATAATCTGGCAAGAAAAGTTTTCTGCAAGAGTAGCGACTTCCTCATGTGGAACTAACCCTTTCATAGAGGCAATCACACTTCCACCATGCATATAAGGTTCTGAAGCCAACACAAAATCTGTCAGTGACGCAAATGCACGGCTGGTGATCACATCAAACTGACCAAGCTCATGAATACTTTCTTCATTTTCTACACGGGTTTGCACTGCAATCACATTTTTTAGTTTCAGGTCAGCAATAAACTGTTTGAGAAAACGGATTTTTTTGCCATTTGAATCCAGCAATACACATTCACGTTCTGGCTGACACAAGGCAATAATCATGCCTGGCATGCCACCTCCGGTACCAATATCCAGCAGACGTCCAGACGGCAGATCTTTCAAGATGCTTAAACTGTCCAGTAAATGTTTTACCAGCATTTCTTTCGGGTCACGGATTGCTGTCAGATTATAGGCTTTATTCCAGAGTACCAGTGCATCCTGATACTGCAGCAACAGACCTAAAGTCTCATCATTCAAACTTAGCCCCAAGGCCTGACTGCCCTGTTTTAACTCTTGGAAAAACGGATGCATAAACAAGCAACATCTCAAAAAAATTAAGTGAAGTATACCGATTTCTAGTTCATGACACAGTATCTAATGACTAGTGATTATGCATTTGGTCATACAAGCCCTGCTGAATTTGCTGATCTAGAGCATTCAAACGCTCTGGTGTACCCACATCGACCCAGACTCCCTGCATTTTTTCAGCACTCACCTGTTGCTGTTGCATAGCTTCTTTTAATAGCGGGGCAAGTGGACGCTTACCAGGTTCCAGCCCAACAAACAGCTCTGGCGAAAGAACAGCAATACCACTATAAGTCAGTGCCTCACCAGATTTCGCCTGTGCAAAGGTATAGGCATGCCCCTGAGATAATATAAAATCACCCTGAGGGTGCTGAGGTGGATTGTCAACCAGTACCAAATGTGCAAGATGTCCAGTTAACTCAGTCTGCAGCAAAGGCGCAAAATCCATCGTAGTCCAGACATCACCATTGACCAGAATAAACGGCTCACGACCCAGCAGAGGTAAAGCATTGATAATTCCACCAGCCGTTTCCAGTCCTTCATCCTCATGTGACCAGAGGATATTGACTCCAAAGGCTGAACCGTCACCTAGAGCATCAACGAGCTTTTCGCCCAGCCATGCCGTATTGATGACAATATCACGAACACCGATACGCTGTAATTTCTCAAGATGCCAGACTATAAGTGGCTTCCCACCAACTTCCAGTAAAGGCTTGGGCGTGGTCAGTGTGAGTGGCCGCATCCGGTTACCCAGTCCCGCTGCCAGAATCATTGCTTTCATCAGGCAGCCACCTCATATATTCCGTATTTTTGGGTAAAAGCAGGCATCACACGCTGACGTATAAATTCCGCAAACGCTTCAAGTTCAGTATAGCCCTGACTTTCTTCTAACAGATACCACATCACACGAGGGAGATCTTTTAAGTAACCCGCCTTACCATCACGCTCAAACAGACGCACAAAAATACCTAGTATTTTAATGTGCCGTTGAATTGCCATGAAGTCAGCATCACGCTTAAAGTCTTCAAAGGTACGGTTCAGTTTTGTGCTGGCCGGCAAAAGCTCATAAAATGTCTTGAACCATTGATATACACGCTCTGGTTGCCACTGTACATAAGCATCACGGGTAATGGAGACCAGGTCATAAGTATCTGCACCAATTACCGCATCCTGAAAGTCGATAATCCCTAGCTCTTGCCCATCTTCAAGTTTCATCAAGTTACGGCTATGAAAATCACGATGTACGATCACCTGTGGCTGACTTAAAGCAGCTTTAGATAAAAATTTAAATGTCTGATCAATAATTTTCTGTTCTTGCGGAGAGGGTACAATACTTAAGGCAGGCAGCATCCAGTCTGTCAGCAACTGCATTTCAGACAGTAATTTCTCCTGAGAATAAAGCGAAAACTGGCCTTTTCCGTCAATTGATTGCAGCTGTACCAGTTGCTTGAAACTCTGCAAATAATATTGATCTACAGTCTCTTCATTTAGCAGGGTAGAAAGCAGTACATCACCAAAATCTTCCAGCAGTAAAAATCCCTGTTCCAGATTTTTTGCCATAATCTGCGGCACCCGCACTCCATGAGCAGCAAAAAATTCATCTATATGAACAAATGGAGCACAGTCTTCTTTTTCTGGCGGCGCATCCATGAGCATATAACTTTTATTCTGATATTTTATACGTGCATAGCGGCGAAAGCTGGCATCACCTGCTAAAAAATTAAGCTCAAACTCATCCGAGTTCAGTACAGTTGTAATCCATGTTTGTATCAATTGTTCACGTTGTGTATTCATTTGCAATAAAATCTAAAACAGGCTGAGTTTTTTAAAGGATTAAGTGTAGCTAGTTCTGCACTTTTTCTCTATGATGCCACAATAATTAATTGCGAAAAGCATACTTGGTTAATGAGACAAATGAAGCATAAGTTTAAATTTAATCCTTTAGCGACTGCTATTTTGACCCTTTTATGTGGTAGCTCCATATCAAGTTATGCAGAGCAGTCAGAACCCTTTTCAACAGTAAGCAATAACCAGCTCAAAGAAAGCATTAATGAAGCTTACCCAGGGCAACAGTTTTTTGAACAATATTATGTTGACAAAAGTGCACCTGAGGCACAACTAAGAAATACTCAGGCCTTAAGTTCTGCATTTTGTCAGGGCACATGGATTACACCAGTTAGTCCGGACAATAACGCACCTGATCCAGACAAGGTCACCTCTGTGATTACTGCTGATTATGGCTATTACAATCCGCAAGGTGATTCGACACTTGAAGGTAATGTGGTAATTGATCAAGAGGGGCGCAGCATCCGTGCAGACAAAGTCACTCTTGACCAGACACGAACCTATGCGAATGCACAAGGTCGGGTACAACTGGCTCAAGGTGGGCTGCTAGCACAAAGTGACCAGATTAACTATAACCTCAAAACACAGACGGGCGACCTGAACAATAGTTTTTATATTGCAGAGCAACAGCATGCTCATGGTCATGCAGAGAAAATTGAACGAACCTCCCCTACAGTTGCAATACTCAGTAATGCCAGTTATACCACCTGCCCACCAGGTGAAGCACCAGCCTGGAGGCTGCAGGCTGACCGGATCGAGCTTAATCAGGAGACCGGGCGCGGGGTAACAACCGGAACAAAATTATATGTAAAAAATACACCTGTGCTGGCTGTGCCCTACTTCAATTTCCCAATTGATGACCGGCGTACAACTGGTATTTTAAACCCGCAGTTCGGTTTTTCAAATGACGGTGGACTAGAGCTCTCTGTCCCGGTATATCTCAATCTTGCACCAAATTATGATGCGACCATTACACCACGTTATCTTGCTGATCGTGGCCCTATGGCTGAGGGAGAGTTCCGCTATTTAACTGAAAACTTTGGTGAGGGGCGTGTTTGGGGAGGTTATCTTCCTTCTGACAAAGAATATAACGATGAAGATCGTAAAGAATTTCATTTTTTACATGACTGGGTCATTAACCCGTATTGGTCAACCAATCTTGAATATAATTATGTCTCTGATAAAGACTATTTCGCCGACCTGGATTCAAGTCCAAACAGCAAAACAGATCTGAACCAGCGCCGCGCCTGGGTAATTAACTATCGTAATCAGATTCCAGGCTTGAAAGCTCAACTTAAGGTCGAAGACTTTCAGACACTGGATAAAGACATTAAGGATGAAGATCGGCCGTACGCTCGACTTCCTCAATTCCTGCTGAATTACGTCGGGGGAAATCCTCAGGGCCTACAGTATGAATTCAACAATGATACCGGCTATTTTAAAAAATCAATTAATGATGATTCAGATGTTCTGGAAAGTAGTGGTACCCGTATCTATAATCAATTTGCGGTTCGTTACAACTACCGCAATCCATGGTCTTTTGTAATTCCGGAAGTATCTTTCCGCTCTATTAACACTTTCTATGATCGCGACTCTCGTGAAGACCGGGGTATTGAAGCAGATTCTCTGACAAAAAGTGTAGCAGTACCGCAATTTACACTTGATACCGGCCTATTGTTTGAAAAAGAAGGAACTTTCCTGCAAAGTATTTCTCCGCGCCTTTTCTATGCTTATGCGCCGTATAAAGATCAGAATGATTATCCAAACTTTGATACGACTACAGCCTCTATCAGTTATGACCAGTTGTTCAATCCTTACCGCTTTTATGGACATGACCGCTTAGAAGACAATAATTTTCTTTCTCTGGGCGTAACATACAGCCTGATGGATCAGATAGGTTTGGAAAGACTGCGTGCCAGTGTAGGACAAAGCTACTTCTTTGAAGACCGCAGAGTAACTTTATATAATGAAGATGAGCTGGACCAAGAAAAACGTACAGGTCCCGTACTCAGCCTGAGTAGCCAACTGAACCAGAATTTCACAATTAGCGCCAATTCAGCCTGGATGTCTAATGGTGAAAACTCGCAGCGAGATTTTCAGGTTTACTACACCGGTAATCAGGGCAATCTTTACAATCTTGGCTATTTTTACCGCAAAGATATTCCAAACCGCCAAGACAGCTATGACCAGGTGGTTGCATCGTTTATACAACCTGTTTATAACAATTGGCGTATTATGGGACATGTGCAATATGACATTGATCAGGATGTAGCACGCGAATATCTGCTCGGTGTAAATTATGAATCCTGCTGTTGGGGCGTGTCAGTATATGGCCGCTCTTATTATAATGATCTAGATGACATCAATGAGCCGGGCGTTAAACCGAAACGCGCTGTTATGGCCGAGTTCACCCTCAAGGGATTAGGGGGGCTAAATAATAAACTGGCCTCTTTACTTGAAAGTCGCGTTTTAGGTTTTAGTAAAATTAATCAATCTTGGACACAACGTTAATGAAGACAAAGTATTTTAAACAATTCTTTAAAGCCACTGCGCTTGCCTTAGTCATTTCTTCATCAATGCAAAGCTTTGCACAACCTGTAGATGAGGTTGTTGCGATTGTGGACAATGGTGTCATCTTAAAAAGTGATTTGATACAAGGCGTAGCTGAACTTAAACATCAGCTGGAAACCCAGAAACGTGAAGTTCCTCCACAGGCGTTTCTGGAAAAACAGGCTTTGGACCAGCTGATTTTGCGTCAGGCCCAGCTTGAACAGGTGCGACGCTATAACGTTAAACCTGATGAAAAGAGTTTAAATGAAGCAGTGATGAAGGTTGCCAGTCAGTCCGGCACAAAAACCCTAGAAGCCTTTCAGCAAAAGCTTGATGCTATGGCTCCAGGAACATATGAATCATTACGTAACCGTATTGCTGAAGATTTAGCAATTAATCGTCTTCGCCAGCAACAGGTTATGTCCCGCATCAAAATCAGCGACCAAGATGTAGAGAATTTCCTGAAATCTCCACAAGGTCAGGCGGCACTGGGTAGTCAGGTCCATGTCATTCATGCCCGGATTACTCCCAAAGACAAACAGACTGCTAATGTTGAAAGTATTGCGCAGCAAGTAAAAAATGCATTAAACACAAGCAATGATATTCAGGCTATCAGTAAGCAATATTCAGATGCTAAGGTTCAGGTAGAAGGTGTAGACATGGGCTTTCGCAGCCTAGCAGACATACCTGCCGAACTTGCAGCTCGCGTAAGTGCCTTACCTGTCGGCCAAACTACCGAGCTGATTCCGGCACGTGATGGTGTGCATGTTCTAAAAGTATTAGAACGTAAGACAAGTGAACAAAAAGCATTAGTCCCTCAGTATCAGACCCGTCATATTTTGATTCAGCCATCTGAAGTGGTCAGTCCAGAAAATGCTAAACACATGATTGATAATATTTATAATCGTCTTAAAGCTGGTGAGGATTTCACAGTATTAGCTTCTACTTTTTCAACAGATACTGGATCAGCACGTGACGGTGGTAGTTTGGGCTGGGTAAGCCCTGGTGTAATGGTGCCTGAGTTTGAAGAAAAAATGAAAAGCACTCCTGTCGGCCAGGTTAGTGCTCCTTTCCAGACCCAGTTTGGATGGCATATTTTACAGGTGACAGATACTCGTCAGCAGGATATGACAGAAGAATACCAAGAACGTATGGCTCGCCAAATTCTGGGTGAGCGGCAGTTTGAAACCGAGCTTGATAGCTGGCTACGTGAACTGCGTGCCAATGCTTATGTTGAAATCAAACAACCTAATCTGGACAGTAACTCCTAGTTAAGCTGAAAAAAAGACACTGGTAACAGTGTCTTTTTTAATAACTAAACTTAAAAGTTTTAAGTCAATGTTTGATTAATAAAAAAAGCTCCTTTTTTAAGGAGCTTTTTTTATTACTTATAAATTAACGATTATTGGTATCGTCATCTTGGCTATCTTCAAATTTCGAGTCATTATCGAAGCCTGAAGTCGATTGACCGCCGCCAAAACCGCCTTGACCGCCACCAAAGCCACCTTGAGCGCCGCCAAAGCTACCTTGATGGCCTCCACCAAAGCCGCCTTGTCCACCAAAGCCACCGCCTTGACCGCCAAAGCCACCTTGTCCACCAAAGCCGCCGCCTTGACCGCCGCCAAAGCCACCGCCCTGACCGCCACCAAAGCCACCACCTTGACCGCCACCAAAGCCACTGCCTTGACCGCCACCAAAGCCGCCAGCTCCTTGAGCCCCTGCAGGTGCACCTGCAGGACGAGGATTACGCGCTGGAACTACTGTAGAAATCGCATGCTTATAAACCATCTGGCTTACAGTATTCTTCAATAAAACAACATACTGGTCAAAAGATTCAATATGACCTTGTAGCTTAATACCGTTAACAAGGAAGATAGAAACAGGAATACGTTCTTTACGGAGAGAATTCAAGAACGGATCTTGTAAAGTTTGACCTTTAGACATTTTATAACTCCAAAAAAATTAAAATCAGCGCAAAAAACTATCTTTATTTTTCAATTAAAAATTATAAAAAAGACAGTAGTTAAATTTTGCTTTATCTATAACAGTTTCGCAAGTCTTGTTGAGCCTGCTTAAGCGTCTCGTAAGTTTTAAATTGGTGTAATTCTTGCAAAGAGCGTAACCAAGTGTATTGACGTTTTGCCAGTTGTCGTGTTGCAAATAAGGTTTTATCCTCCATTTCATGTTTACTTTTAATAGTTTTATCACTTTTTAATAGAAAATCGATTACTTGGCGGTATCCTACACTACGCATTGAGGGCAAGTTTTCATTTAAATCGTATTTTTTAATCAATATCTCTACTTCATTTAAAAATCCGATTTCCCACATTTTTTTTAATCTTTTCTCAATGCGCTCATGCAATTCTAATCGATTAGGTAGTAGGGCATGATTATGAAATGTGTAACGATATGGTAAATTTTTTGGCTGTTCGGCCTGTAGTTTTGTAATAGGCTGGCCAGTGATATAAAAAACTTCCAGTGCACGAGTTATACGCTGTCTATCACTTACTCTAAATTTTTGTCCCGCTAAAGGATCTACTTCACATAGTTCAGCATAGACTGCTTCCCAGCCTTCGTATTCAGCCTTTTGCTCAATAGTTTTACGGATAGCCTGATCTGCATTTGGTAGATTAGTTGAAAGACCTTCAAGTAAAGCTTTAAAGTAGAGCATAGTTCCACCTACCAGTATAGGTGTTTTTTCTCTGGCGTGTATATCATCAATGAGCGGACAGACGTCTTCCACAAACTGTGCAGCTGAATATACTTCTAGTGGGCTAATAATATCGATCAGATGATGCGGATAAAGAACCTGCTCTTCCTTGGTAGGTTTGGCTGTACCAATATCCATATCTTTATAAATTAGTGCCGAGTCAACAGATATCAGTTCAAATCCGCCCTGTTCATACAGCTCACATGCCAGCGCCGTCTTACCGCTTGCCGTTGGGCCCATTAAATTGATGACGGGTAGTACGCTAGACATGTACAACTACTCTCCTCGAGCAAATAATTTATCTAATTGAGTTAAAGGAAACGCACGCCAAGTTGGACGGCCATGATTACACTGGCTGGCAAATTCAGTTTGTTCCATTTGACGAAGTAATGCATTCATTTCAGAGAGACTAAGTTGCCGATGTGCACGTACTGCTCCATGGCACGCCATACCAGCCAGAATCTGGTCACGTTTTTGCGTAAGACCGCGCGCTTCATCACTTGGGTCAAGATCATTTAAAAGTTCAGGTATTAGTGTAGTGAAGTCGGCTTTTTGTAAAATAGCAGGAACACCTCTTACTATCACCTGCTCATCTCCATACTGGTCTATATCCAGCCCCAAACGTTCCAGTTGTGGTTTCAACTCTTCAATACGTGCTGCCTGCATACGCGTAATTGAAACAACTTTAGGAATGAGTAATTGCTGTGCTATCCAGAACTCAGATTTATCCCAGGCAGACTTCATTTGCTGTAGCAAAATCCGCTCATGGGCTGCATGCATATCAACAATAATCAAACCTTCAGTATTTTGCGCCAAAATATAAATACCATGCAGTTGAGCAATTGCAATTCCTAATGGAAACTCATCTACATGAGTCGATACTACCGATGCAGCCGGAATAACAGGCGCTTGAGTACTCTCTTCCCTTAATGGTGACAGATAACTCCTTAAGGCGTTATTTAACTGCTGAGAGCCGGCATAAGGCCGCTGGGGTGCATATTGTACAGTACGCGGTGCACTCGCCTTAAATTCGGTCAGTAATTCGGTAGATACTTCAGTTTGGGGAGTTGCTATGCCCAGAGCTGAAGCCTTGGGCTGTGTCGGACGATGTAACTGAAACTGTTCCTGGTGACGCGGCTGCGGGTTAAAAGAACCAGTCGTGGTATGTATAACTGATTCAGCTTTCATTGCCTGGGCAAGGTCAGCAGTTGCAGTTTGGAACTGTGATAAGGTTTCTTTTGCATAGTGCCGCACAAATTCGTGAACTTCACGTTGATTTAGAAAACGGATTTCATGTTTTGTAGGATGAACATTCACGTCGACATTTTCTGGGTCGACTTCCAGAAACAATAAGTATCCTGCATGCTGATGGCCATGCAAAATACCATCATACGCCATACGTAATGCATGTGAGATGGTTTTATCTTTTACAATTCTTCCGTTTACATAGACATACTGCAAGTCTGCCTGAGGACGCGCATCAGATGGATGACCAAGCCAACCCGAAAGATGCATGTTAATACTTTGCGCATCAATCCAATAAGCATTTTCAGTAAATGAGCGACCCAGCAACTGCTGGACACGTTGAGAGCGCAGCTCTCCACTATCAGCAATTGGCAGGTTTAAACGGATACTGTCATTATGTTCAAGAACGAAACGCACATCAAAATGCGTAAGCGCCATGCGACGGACGATTTCCTCAATATGCCCGAACTCGGTGGTCGGTTTTTTC
Organism: Acinetobacter sp. UNC436CL71CviS28; assembly: GCF_000620525.1. Lineage (NCBI taxonomy): Bacteria > Pseudomonadati > Pseudomonadota > Gammaproteobacteria > Moraxellales > Moraxellaceae > Acinetobacter > Acinetobacter sp. UNC436CL71CviS28. The sequence goes on along the minus strand of NZ_JIBB01000015.1, from coordinate 39,291 downwards.
AAAAACTTCCGACGGGCAGGCACATTAAAAAACAAGTCCTGTACACGAATGTGCGTCCCTTTTTGTGCTGCGACTGCCTGAATCTCCTGGTGATCAAAAGCAGTACCATTAACTTCAACCTGATAGCCAATACCTGAGTCATCTTGACTACTGCATAAACTCAAGCGTGATACCGCAGCAATTGAAGCCAAGGCTTCACCCCGAAACCCCAAGCTGGCTATTGCATATAAGTCTTCAGCAGACTGGATTTTACTGGTTGCATGTCGCATCACTGCCAGTGCAAGATCTTCAGGATGTATTCCACGTCCGTTGTCAATAATTTCAATTAGAGTACTGCCACCTTGGGCGACCCGGATAATCAGCTCGGTAGCACCAGCATCAATCGAGTTTTCTAGTAACTCCTTAACCACAGAAGCAGGCCGCTCAATTACCTCACCTGCAGCAATCTGGTTTGCAAGAGCAGCATCAAGCGTATGAATACGGCGCAAACCGCTTTCATCATGCGACATTCATTTTTTCCCGTAATTTATTAAACAGCTCAGCCGATTCAGTTGAAATACTTACCTGACGTTGCAGGTCATCGTCTGATTTTAAAATATCAATAATGAGGTCAGCTTGCGGAATTTCACTTCCACCTTTGGAAGGCCATTCAAATAAAAACAGCGCATCCGGAATTTCCAGATAATCACGGATCCCCATCAGTTCCAGCTCGTAAGGGTCATGCAGACGATATAAATCAAAATGAAAAACATCACGACCTTGTATCGTATAAGGCTCGACCAAAGTATAGGTAGGACTTTTTACAGCACCCTGATGGCCCAATGCTGTCAAAAAATAACGGCTGAGTGTTGTCTTGCCGGCACCCAAATCTCCGACCAGATATACAACACCTGAATTAAAATGCTGAGCCAGTACCTGAGCCAGCTTTTGTGTATCATCTTCACTATTTAAAGTCAGGCTAAAAGTATACTGCATAAGGCTCACATCATGTTCCAATCTTGCAATTATGATAGCATTGCCCCGCCTTAAAGCCTATGCTGCCCTATACTATATTCATTAATTTTAATCTTGACCGGTCTTTATAAAGATCAGTTCTTATTGTCTATATATTATTGCTCTCATGAATAAACCTTTTAGTACAGTTTTTATACCTCCTATGATCGATGGTGTTAGCGCCAGTAAAGTATTTCTGCCACTAAAATCTCAGGCAAATACCATCTATGAACATTTAACCCAGCAGTTTCCGCATATTAATGCGAATGAATGGATGCAGCGTTTCGAGGACGGGCTGGTTTATACGACACATGGGCAGAAATTAAGGATTGATAGTATTTATGAGGGAAATCAGCATATTTATTACTATCGTTTTCTTTCCAAGGAAACACCTGTGCCATTTGAGCATCACATCTTGCATGAAACAGATGAATTTTTGGTGGTCGATAAACCGCATTTCCTTACGATGAGCCCAACCGGGCAGTATGTACAAGAAACATTATTGGTTCGTTTGAAAAAACAAACCGGAATAGAGACTCTCACCCCTATTCATCGACTCGACCGTGAAACTGCAGGTGTAGTACTTTTTTCAAAACGTCCTGAAACACGTGGTTTATATCAGAAGCTCTTTGCTGAACGTAAGGTAGAAAAGACTTACCATGCCGTGGCGCCTTTTAAGCCCGAGCTTAATTTCCCGATAAACCTAACACTACGTCTCGACAAAGGTGAACCTTTTTATACTATGCAGATAGTGGAGGGAGAGTCTAATACAGAAACATTGATTGATCTTTTAGATGTTCGAGCTCACTGGGCAAAATATCAGTTGAAGCCACGCACAGGCAAACAACATCAGTTACGGGTTCATCTAAATCATCTGGGAATACCTATTCAAAATGACAGTTTTTATCCTATCGTTCAGCACAAATCAGATAACGATTTTACAGCGCCCTTGCAGCTACTAGCTAAAGAAATAACATTTATTGATCCTGTAGATTTAGTTAAAAAAACCTATCAGTCAGGATTTGACCTGCTATTGTAATTTACCTGTAATGACAAAAAAATTATTTACTTGATATAAAGCGTTGAAAATACATTTTGTAGCGTTAAAATACAGCTAAAATTCTTTCTCCTAACTTGGTTATTATTCATGCGGAAAACGGAAGTTTATCAAGTCCGACTTGACTCACAAGAAAAAAAACAGGCTTTTGCAGTTTTTAAGCAATTGGGAATTACACCAGCACAGGCAGTCCGCCTTTTTTTCAAGCAAGTCGTACTGACCAAATCTATTCCTTTCGCAATTGAAAATCCCAGTATTAATATGGAACAGCTGACCAAATTGCGTAAGATGAAAAGTGAGCACGCAACTGCTCCCCTTTCTCCAGCCTATCAACCAGATGATGAGAATGATGCTGACTTATTTGAAGAGCTCAATGCTCTTTTAGGGGAAAGTGACAAAGTCTGATTGTTTTTTCATGCCAAACCTATATACATAAAACCTAGATTCAGCTTTTGGATAGACTTTACTATGGCACCATACGCGACTTTGCCAGTTCAATCTGTGTCTGGTCCAGATAAGTCCATTCTCCTTCGGCAAGCATAGGTAATTCAAGTTCTCCGATTTTACTACGGTGCAATTTTTCGACTTTATTACCTACCGCAGCTAGCATACGTTTTACCTGATGGTAGACACCTTGATGAATCGCCAGACTCAACTGATTAGAACTGGTTTGCTTTATATTGCTTGCTTTAAATATACCATCATTACGAAGCTCTACGCCCTGTTCCAGCAATCGAATCTGTTCTGGCGTAATAGGGTTGGCCGTTATCAACTCATATACTTTTGCCACATGTTTACGTGGATGTGTCAGAGCCTGTAGAAATTGACCATCATCTGTCAACAACAGCAACCCGGTTGTATCCTGATCGAGCCGGCCTACACACTGGATTCCACGATTAAGGAGAGTGGGATCAAATAAATCAAATACACTAAAATGGTATTGGGCCTGATGAGAACATTCATAACCTTGTGGCTTATTTAATGCGATATATACTTTTTCCCGATATTCAAACTCTTCACCATGTACCTTAAAAGTAAAATTTTTCAGGTCAAATTTTGCTTTAGTATCTACACAAATTTCGTGATTTATACTAATTGCTCCACTTTTAATCAGTTGCTGGCAATATTTTCGTGAACCAAAACCTTGAGATTGCAATATTTTTTCCAGCAACATGAGATATTCTCCAAAATAATCGGTTTATTTTAGCTAAGTTCCACCAAGAATGCGCTGATGATTGTTATCTGCTCTCTTGTGGTAAATAAAATAAATAACTTATTATTTTCTTTTTTGATACCTCAAACAATATGAAAAGTAGCAGATCGTAACTATTGGAGAGTGAAGCATATAAGTTAAAATTTTTTATTGAAAATATTGAAATTTAGGCAGAGCTTCCTCTATTTTTAAAATATTTATAGCCTTTTAAACCCGAATCCTGCTTAAGCCGATGATTCCTTAATTTGAATTGTTGGCTTATTTTGATGAGTGAGTTGATATGCACATAGTGAGGCGTAAATTCCACTCAGAAATCCATGAAGACTACGTGCTTTACTCGTCACTAAATTGTATTGCCCCTTCAATAAACTGAATAATGTTTCTATCTTATTGCGTTGTCTTAGGTGATATTCATCTGATGCACAAAGTTGAATAGCCTGCATATTCTTTCGATGATAATTAATTAAATCAATACCTTGATATTTCAATCTAATTTTTAATTCTTGGCTGATGTAACCTCGATCCCCGTAAAGTTTTGCTTCTATACCAGCAACCAATTGCTCAACCATTTTTATGTCAGCAACATGTCCATTCGATAAAGCAGAACAGGCAATTTCACCAAATTGATTCATCGCAATATGTAATTTACAGCCATAAAACCAGCCCATTGAGCTTCTACCACGTGATGCAATTTGGACTAATGATTTATGATGCTGAATACGTTGAGTTTTACAAACTGGCAGAGTTGTTGAATCAATCCATAAATATTGTGTACCTTGGCCTTTCATCAGTGCCACATGTAAAGCGTGTAGGGCTAATTCATGCATATTGATCAGATGAATCATCCTTTGATAGCAAGGCAAGTACTTGAATAAATGGCTTTTATCTTCTTTTAACCAGGTGAAAAAGGCTTTGAAATTATTGAAATGAGAGCATTTGTACCAAATGGCAATAAAGCAGATTTCTGAAATTGTAAGTTGAGCAGTTCTGATTCTTAAGGAACCACGGTTTTGTTTGAGAAACTCCCAATAAGTTGCTTCAAATTTAAGAAAAAAATCATCAATTATGCAGAATAATTCGGTACTATCGAACATCAGGACTAGAGTTGTGAGTTTGGTGTGGTAACTTAACTGATGGCTCTAGTCCTCTTATTTTTCAAGTCAATTTCTTATCCGCGATTCGGGTTTTTAAAGTATTTAGTTAAATACAGCATAGTTGATATTAGCGATCTGTCTTAGTTACTTGCGTTTCTCAAGCATTAACCTGCCCTAGCGCCTTTAAGGAAAGAGAGTACAATGGCAGTCCGTTTCTCCCAACGTTTGACTTGCTTATGATGTCCCAACTTGATGTAAACCTGATGGTTCTTTTGGTTTTGTTGGCTTGTGGTATTTTTAGTCATAATACTGCTGTCACTATTGCAGCCGGGATACTGATTGTTTTCAAAATGACGCCACTAGAGCAGTTTTTCCCCTATCTTCAGCAACATGGTTTAAATATTGGTATTATTATTTTAACTATTGGTGTGCTTACGCCGATCGCTAGCGGTAAAATTCCAGGCGAAAGTATTTTAAAATCTTTTCTAAGTTTGAAATCATTACTGGCAATTGGAATCGGGTTACTGGTAGCGTGGCTCGGTGGACGCGGTGTAAAACTGATGTCTAACCAGCCAGATGTCGTGGCTGGTCTGTTAATTGGAACAGTTGCCGGTGTAGCGGTATTACGTGGCGTACCGGTCGGCCCACTAATTGCAGCAGGCCTGTTATCTATTATTATTGGTACATCTTAAACATGAAGTTAACTTACATATAATAATGTGTACGCTGATGAGAGAATTTCTGCAACTGTTTTAAAAAGCCTGCAAAATAGTCCTTTTCCTTCTCTTCAGTACGATAACCCGCATATAAAGTCCGTCTCAGGCCTTTCTCTCCCGCACATTCCAGACGACGGCTGATGACCCAGCCTTTCTGTTCATATTCATTGACCACCCAGTCTGGTAAAGCTGCTATACCGCGTCCGCTGGCAACCAGCTGAATCAGCATCTGGGTCAGATCGGTAGTACGGATGTGTTTGGGCTGAATATTGGCAGGAATAAACAGTTTTGCCATAATATCCAGCCGATGTTTATCAACCGGATAAGTAATCAAGGTTTCCTCAGCCAGCTGCTGTATCGTAATTTGCTCAACACGGACCAGTGGATGGGTACTGGCAAGCACAAGACGAGATTCATACTCAAAAATTGGAAAATACTCCACCCCTTTTAGAGCAATCGGATCAGCTGTAATTAACAGATCAAACTCGGCAGTTTGCAAAAGTTCATGAGGGTTAGCTTCAAAGCCGGAAGCAAAATCCAGATCTACATCTGGGTACTGATGACGATACTGGTTGAGAAGTGGCATTAGCCAGTCGAAACAGCTATGACATTCTGAAGAAAATATAATACGCCCAGTTTGTCCATGAACAATACGAGTTATATCACTTTGTGCAAGTTGTATCTGTGGCAGAACATCATCTGCCAGTCGTAACAGGCGTTGCCCAACATTAGAAAAAGTTACAGGGCGGCTTCGGCGATTTACTACTTCAGTTCCATACCAGTGATCCAGTTCCTTTAACTGATGAGAAATTGCTGACGGCGTAAGGCATAAATCATTAGCAGCAGCCACCAGCGAACCATGTTCACGTAAAGCCAGTAAAGTTTTTAAGTGACGGATCTCAAGCATAAATTAAACTTAAAATGTTCAAATGAATTAAATTCAATATACCATGAATTTAATTAGTTTTACTCAATTATAACTTTTCTTTATTATTCTTAAATAAGTTAATTTTACCCATAAAAATTAGGATGAATATTTTATTAAGCCAATATTCTTGACTACTCGGGTACCAAGGCAAAATATGAATATTAATTTGCAGAAAAAGACTATGGACAAGGAAAAACTGACCAGAATAGATTTCTGGAAAAAACTCAGCCGGTTGAAGATAACAAGCAGAAAAATCAGATTGATGCCAGCTTTAGCCTGTTTACAATTGGCTATTTTATTTTTTATGAAGGTTTTTTAATTCAGACAGTATTACACTTATTTTTTTTATATTTTCAAGCTGTTAAGAAATTAAATAAGATAGAATATTTAACTTTCTCTCGCCCTTCCCATTATATTGAAATCTACTAATTTACCTAAGTTAATAGCTTATTTTATAAAGGTAAATAATCATTCCTATCTTTAAAGCAAGCCGATCATAATAGTTTAATGCTAACCCTATAATCTTTATATACCAGTTAAATGCCTATAAAAACCTATAAATTATTAAAAGAGATTTGATATCAACTGGCCTGTCAGTTGCTATATGCTTTTGGGTTTGAATTTATAGTCTGCGTATACTGAATATAAAAAATAGACCTTTAAATTAGGTCTATTTTTTAAATGAAAATTAGAAAAAAGATAATATGCCCTGAATTACCACTGCATTAATAATATCAACAAAAAATGCTCCACATAATGGTACTACTAGAAAAGCCTTGTGTGATGGGCCATAAGTATTGGTGACTGCCTGAATATTGGCAATGGCTGTAGGTGTAGCCCCCATACCGAAACCACAATGCCCTGCACTTAAAACCGCAGCATCATAATTTTTACCCATAAAGCGGTAAGTCACAAAAATAGTAAATAAGGCAAGCCCTGCTGTTTGCGCAATGAGTATTACAACCAGGGCGCCTGCCAGATCTGCCAGTAACCAGAGTTGAAGTGATAGCAAAGCAATTGCCAGAAAAACAGATAATGAAGCATTGCCAAATACATCAATAGCCCGATCAAAAATATTTACTTTAAAAACATTTTCCAGAATATTACGCAGCAATACTCCTGTGGCCAGCGCCCAAACAAAAGTAGGCAGTTCAAACCATTGTCCTGCACTGATATCAGTCATCCAGTTAGCAGCATAAATACAGAAGGCAAACATACCAAGCGTAGTCACTGCATTACTGGCAGTAATCAATCGGGTTTTACGTGGATACTCGAACGGCGCAACATCTGTTTCAAGCCCAGGAGGTGTTTCATCATCACGCTGGTTATAGGGAATTTCTTCTGCCAGTTGATGACGCCGGATTAGAAATTTAGCGACCGGACCACCCATCACTCCCCCAATAATAAGACCAAATGTCGCACTGGCCATACCGAGCACAATCGCTCCCTGAATGCCATATTCGGTTTCCAGAATCTCTCCCCAGGCACCTGCTGTTCCATGACCACCTGTTAAAGTAATTGATCCGGCAATCAAGCCGATGAGCGGGTCAAGTCCTAATAAAGTTGCCAGACTCATGCCAATTGCATTTTGTACAAGTACATAGAAAGCTACACAAACCAGAAATACCAGCAAGGCCCCGCCGCCCTTCTTCAGTTTGACTAAACTCGCGCTCAAACCGATTGACGAGAAAAACATGAGCATAAAAATATTCTGTACATTACTGTCAAAATTTACACTCATATTAAGAAAATTATGGAGCAGGTAAGCAATAAGCGCAGCAATCAAGCCGCCTACTACTGGTTCAGGAATATTATACTGTCTCAAGAAATTAATTCTTTGAATCAAAAACCGGCCCAATAACAGGACCAGTACAGCTAATACCAAGGTTCCAAAAGCATCGATTTGATAATTCATCTGGTTTCCTGATTTTCTTTATCATTTATTTCGTAAGTTCTAGCCTCAGTATGCGACTAGTTGAAAGTTCTTTATGTATCAGCTTGTTTAGTTTAAGTTTTTATAGAGTTTTATTTTGACTAATTAAAAATCAAATTTGGTTTAGCATGTTTCTCCAACTCGAACTAATTTGCTTATATTTCTGTTAGATACGTTAAATACTTAATAGTTCCCTACTCACTTGATCAAACTCATTAATAAACTCTCATATATAGATAAAATAGTACCTAAATATGAAGTGATTTTTTATTTTTTTATATTTTTTACCTATTTTTCCTTATAATTCGCGTTCTTGTTATTTTTTTAAGTAGTTATGCCTCTAATAGAAGACTCTCCTGTCGAAAAAAAATCTTATTCGCTCTTTCTTGCCATTTTCGCTTTAGCACTTGGCGGATTTTGTATTGGTACGACTGAGTTTGTTGCTATGGGCCTGATTCAGGAAATTGCAGCAGATCTCAACATTTCTGTTCCAGCTGCCGGGCATTTTATTAGTGCTTATGCGCTAGGCGTAACCATTGGTGCGCCGGTAATCGCGATTTTAGGCGCCCGAATACCACGTAAAATATTATTAATAGGTTTAATGCTATTTTATGGGATAGCGAATGGATTAACTGCTTTAGCGCATAGTACTGAAACTGTCATGCTGTCACGTTTTATTGCCGGATTACCGCATGGGGCTTATTTTGGTGTAGGTGCTCTGGTCGCAGCAGAGCTGGCCGGTCCTTCGCGTCGTGCTTCGGCAGTTGCACAAATGATGTTAGGGCTTACTCTGGCAACAGTGGTTGGCGTACCCTTGGCCACCTGGCTAGGTCAGCAGTTTGGCTGGCGAACCGGTTTTGAATTCTCTGCCTTGATTGCTTTTTTAACTGTAGCAGTGGTCATACTCTATATTCCAAAAATTCAGGTTCAGGCTACAGCGAGTATCAAGACAGAACTGGCCGGACTTAAAAATGTTCAGATGTGGTTAACACTAGGCGTCGGTGCAATCGGTTTCGGGGGGATGTTCTCGGTTTATAGTTATGTTTCACCCATTCTGACTGAATATACTGGCGCAAATATTGAAGTGGTGCCTGTAGCATTAGCAATATGGGGAGCAGGAATGGTCATTAGCGGTCTGGTTGCAGGCTGGCTGGCAGACCGGTATTTAAATAAAACTATTGTTGGTATTCTGGTTAGTTCAGCTTTAGCTTTCGTGTTAGCCAGTTTTATGCTTTCTGATCTATATACTGCGTTTCTAGCTCTATTTCTCATCGGCCTGACTGTTATGGGCTTAGGTGGAACTTTACAAACCCGTCTAATGGACGTTGCTGGTGAAGCACAAGCCGTTGCGGCATCCCTGAACCATTCTGCTTTTAATCTGGCAAATGCTTTGGGCGCCTTTTTAGGAGGTTGGGTACTGAGTCATGGTATGGGCTGGCTAGCACCTGTCTGGGTTGGATTCGTGCTCAGTCTTGGCGGTTTAATTATTTTATTATTTGCTTTCGCTGTTGAAAAGAAACAAAAGCTCTTACAGACCAGTTAAAAATGACTTGCTTAAATATCGGTCAATTTTTCGCCTCTATAAGATAGAGCTTGTATGCAGCTGTTCCTTTTAATTCAAAAGTCATTTTGCAACGATTTCAAAATAATTTTTAGCTGAAAATTCTCGCTAGCCAACTTAAATTATGTTTTAATGCAGGCAGTTTGAGATGAGCCTCATACAGTATATAGCACGATCTATATACGACTAAGCCCCGCACTGCGGGGCTTTTTTATCACTTAACTTTTTAAAAATAACTTGTGAAGATGACTTGACTGGCACTCTTGCTTTAAATTTAGACAGCTTAGTTTAAGGCAGTTTCGACCTCTTTCAGCATATCTTTCATACCGCCCAGTCCACCATTCATTAAATACCAGTTGCTTGAATCCAGATATACAATGTGACCATTTTTAGCAGCTTTGGTCTGGTTCACAATATTATTGTACAGAATATGTTTTGCACCATCCTTCTTGTCGGTAATAGCTGCGCCGCGGTCAATCACGAATAGATAATCCGGATTTTTCTGTGCAATGAATTCATGTGAAATTGCCATGCCATGTAACCCTACTTTAATAGATGGATCAGCTGGAGTGAAACCGTACAGATCATGGATATTACCAAAACGTGAACCCGGGCCATAGGCAGCAATTTTATTATTATTAACCAGCACGATCAGAGCAGTCTTGCCTTTAGTCTTTTGCTTAATTTCAGCAATATCCTGTTCTAGCTCGGCCAGTTCCTTTTCAGCCTCCGCTGTTTTACCTACCATTTGAGCAATATTCAGTGTTTGCTGTTTAAAAGAGTTAAATTGGTCTTTATAGTCAATATCAATAAAATAGGTAGGTGCAATCTGTTTGATCTGATCAACCAGATTTTCCATTCGGCCACTCATCAGGATCAGTTGTGGCTGGCTGGCTGCAATTCGTTCCAGGTTCGGTTCTTTTACTGTACCGACATCTGCATATTTTTGGTCATTAAACTTGTTTAATACTGCTGGTAAAGGTGTACCTTTAGGTAAAGCTACCACCTTCTCATCTGCTCCTAGTTCATGAATGGTATTTAATGCATTGGTATCTAATACTGCAATTCTTGAAAGATTAGCCGGTACATCAATATTACCTGCCTTGCTACTAAAGCTTAAGGTATCTGCACTCTGCGCTTGTGTTGTACCTTCAGAAGGTATATTAGAATTGCTGCATGCAGTAACCACAGCGGCCAAGGCAATGGCGAGTACCTTCTTGTTAAAAAACATATCTATCTCCTAGCTAATAAAGTACAGACCAAGTTTGTGTTGCTGAACTTGCTGAATTGGAATCGCAAAATCAAAAATATGCTGCAGTACATTTTCCTGCATAATCTGTTCGGGTGTGCCCTGATAAAGTAACTGTCCATCTTTCATGGCAATAATCTGGTCGGCATAGACCGAGGCAAAATTAATATCGTGTATTACCACAATAATTGACTTGCCATGATTCACCGCCAAGTCTTTCAGTACCCGCATAATTTGTGCAGAGTGCTTCATGTCCAGATTGTTTAAAGGTTCATCCAGCAGGATATAATCTGTATCCTGTGCCAGAACCATAGAAATATAAGCTCGCTGGCGCTGGCCACCTGAAAGTTCACTCAGCTGTTTATGCCGTAACGGTTCTAGTTCCATGTAGGCGATTGCCTGATCAATAATCTTTTGGTCTTCAGCTTTTAAGCGGCCCTGTGAATAGGGAAAACGTCCAAAAGCCACTAAATCTTCAATACTTAAACGTAATTCCGTATGATTGGACTGTTTAAGAATTGCCAGCTTTTTAGCAATCTCGGTACTTCTCATCTGCTGTATATTCTGGCTATCGAGCAGAACGTCGCCGGTAGCAACCTGAGTCAAACGGCTAATCATTGACAGCAAAGTACTTTTGCCTGCCCCATTTGGCCCGATAAAAGCAGTAAACTGTCCTTTGGCAATAGTAAGCGACACATCATTTACCACCTTCTGCCCGTGATAGCTTTTGCTTAAATTTTTCAGCTCAATTGCCATTTTTTATTTTCCTTCAACAAAATCCAGAAGAAATAAATTCCACCGACAAAATTAATAATGACACTCAGCGTCGTTTTAAAATTCAGCACATGCAGGACAATAAACTGCCCAATGACCAGAGACAGGACACTGACCAGAATGATGCCAGGCAGCAGAATATAATGCTGATGGGTTTTAAAAAGTTCTAAGGTAATATTGAGTACCAACAGACCCAGAAACATCATAGGTCCAGCCAGCGCAGTTGCTGAGGCCAGCGCCAGAACTACCAAAATCAGCAAAATACGGCTGGTTTTATCGTAATCCAGCCCCAGATTAAGAGCATGGTCACGGCCCAGTGCCATAACGTTCAGACGGTGATGGTGTTTAAAGCTATAAAGTAAAATTGGTAAAATAGTGAGTAAAGCTAACCCTACGGTTTCCATTTTCACTATGTTAAAACTGGCAAAACCGGCATAAGCAGCTATCTGGAACTCATCCGGATCGAGCAATACCTGAAAAAAGGTGGTCATATTGTCAAACAATGTTGAACAGATCAGGCCAACCAAAAGTAGAAAGTAGATATTCTGTTGCGCGACTTTCTGAAAAATAAAACGGTAAAGCAAGAGCGCAAAACTGACCATTAATAGCAGGCTAATCAGGTAATCAGTCACAAAATTTATTGACAGTAAGGTACTTGCACCAAAGAAATAAATGATCATGGTTTTAGACAGCTCATATAGCTTGTCTAAACCTAATGCCTGAGGAGTCACTACGCGGTTATTTACAATAGTATGAAACACTAAAGTAGATACCCCAACCGCTATGCCAGCAACAATAATTGCCATGATTGTCTTTAAACGGAGCTTCACAGCAAACTGCCAGCCTGTGCCCAGATTCCAGCCGAGATACAAGGTAACCATAATGATTACAGCAAAGCCCAAAACCATCAGTTTGGTACGGTTATGCATAACGGTACCTCCGTAGCAAGAGCCACAAGAAAAGCACACTGCCCAGTACACCCATAATCAGACTTACTGAAACTTCGTACGGATAAATCACTATACGTCCAAACAGATCACAGACCAGTACCAATAAAGCCCCTAAAATTGCAGTATGCGATAAAGTCTTGCGGATATTATCTCCGAGATACAGACTTACAATATTGGGAACAATCAAACCTAAGAATGGGATAGCTCCAACTGTGACGATGACTACACCAGTAATGACAGATACCAGAACTAGTCCTAAAAATAAGATCTGTTTATAATTGAGGCCTAAATTAGTTGCAAAGTCTTCTCCGATACCTGCCAGCACAAAGCGATTGGCCAGAAAATAACTCACTATTAAAATGGGTACACTTAAATAGATCAGCTCATATTGACCATTTAGAACGGTTGAAAAGTCTCCCTGTAACCATCCCGCCAGATTTTGTAACAAGTCCATTTGCAAAGCGATAAAAGTCGTAAATGCAGAAATAATACTGCCAAAGATCATACCAACCAGAGGAACAAAAACGGTATCCCGATGCTTGAGTGTGGCTAGAATACTCATAAAAACCAATGCACCGGCCAATGTAACTAAAATTGCAAAACCGGTTTTAATAAAAATAGAAGCGGCTGGCAACAGGATAATCGAGATGAGAACACCTAACCGGGCACAATCATAAAGACCGGCTGTAGTTGGGGAAACAAAACGGTTCCGGCTGAGTGACTGCATAATCAGCCCACAAACACTCAGCCCTGCACCTGCAACTAAAATGGCCATTAAGCGTGGTAAACGGCTGGTCCAGAATAATTGCCATTCATGAATATTGCCTGTCAGTAATCCGGTAATATTCATTTCGCCCACACCTGTAAATAACGAAATAACAGCAAGAGGAACAAGCAAAAGAAACAGGTAACGGCGTTTAATCATGGCAGGGAAATAACATGCGAAGTTAAAGCAAAAAGAGCGGAGTAATTAAGAAAATATCACAAATGAGAATAATTATCTTTAATATTTATATTTTAAACTTTAAGAATGACTACTTATATTAAAAAATTTTATTTTTATCAAAAACTTAAATTAAGTTAAACTCGAAGACAGTTTTGTTTAAGTTTGTAATTATTAATTTTATTAAATTATATTTTAAGTTTTTAATTCTATAAAATTAGTTAGAGAAACTCATAGCCCTTTTAAATCACCCTTATTTAAAAGAGCTATAAGTTTAATCAAAGCCTTTACCCAATTGACTCTGATTTTATGACCATAGTGTATCGTTAAATTTTACAAAATATCTCCCGAATTTCCTGTTAATTTTGCTTATATACAGTACAAAAATTAAGTATATTAAGTATTAACAGAATAATTTTCTATAGTTTGAATTTTGAACAGCACAGATTACACATTAGATAAAATAGACCGAAAAATTTTATCGGCTTTAAGACAGGACGGCCGTTTAACTATCGCTCAGCTAGCTGAACAAGTTGGACTTTCTTCTTCACCTTGCTGGACTCGGCTTAAACGCCTTGAATCTTTAAAAATTATTGAAGGCTATACTGCCAATATTAATCCTAAAGCCATTGGTATTAATGAGCTGTTCTTTATCGAAATTACACTTGAACGGCATGATGATGAAATTCTGGACCAGTTTAGTGAGGCCTTAGCGAATATGCCTGAAGTCGTTGAAGCACATCTGGTAACTGGCGATTATGATTATCTGGTCAAAGTAGCAGTTAAAAACTCAGAACACTATGAGCGTTTCTTACGTAAAAATTTATATTCTATGAAGGGGGTACGTCATACCCGTTCAATTTTTGCTTTACGTCCTCTAAAACTGGCAAATAATGCAGATTTACTCATGATTGAATAAATTAAAGGCTAAAAAGCTATCTCGTATATTTAAACTATGTATATTTTACTATTTTTAATAACAGAGAAGTACCTTATGTAAGCAGCTTCTCATTATAGGGCTTTTTAATCTCTAAAATTTCAGCTCAGCTTTCAATGTCGTAGACCCAGTTTTTAGCTTGTTGGTCAGTGATAATTTCACAGACATAATAGTCATGATCCCAAGCATCTTGATGGAAGATTTCCTTTTTATGGTAAGTCACTTGTTTACCATTTTCGACGCAGACGAAGCTGTCACCTTGGTCTTTGACTTGGGTTCCGTTGAGGAAACCGCCGATGCAGAGGAAGCGGGATTGTTTAGACATTCTCTTTTAAACTAGCATATTTAAGGAAATTTAATAACTTATTGCCTATCTTGTAAAGATTATATTAATATAGAAAATATCAATTAACTTCAAATTTTATAGTGTGAACCCTTTTTTAAAAAATATGCTCAAAATTTAACTCTAAAAAATCAGTAAATTTCCGAGTGACTCTCTTTTTTAAGCCTAATCTCTATATAGTCATATAGTTTATTCACTTGATTGTTATAAATTATTCTCCTGCGAGGAATTTCATCATATTTAAACTTATGAAGTTTCTTCTTAAGTTTAAGGTCCGCTGAATATTCCACATATATATGTATAAGTATTATCAATTAGATTAATACTTAACATATATATGGAATACTAATAATTTGATTTTGATAATACTAAAAAATTCTTATTTTTATAGCTTTAGAATAATATCCATTTCCTGCAACCTATCCTTAATGAAATCATCTAGAAAATTATTATCTTTAACAGCCAATAATTTAAATGCATCACCAGAAAAATTTCTTAGATTTTCTATACCTTTGCTAATCAGACCATCAGGGATTTTTTTCCATTGTTTAGCTTGCCCCCATGTTGGTAGTAGACGTTCTAGATCATTCAAATTAAAATGACACTCTTCTGATAACGTGATCCCATAATGTAAATTATCTTTAGCTGCTACAAACAAAAAAGTAACATGAAGATTTTTTTTGCTTCTTAATACACAACCAATAACATTCCTTTTACTTTCTGGATTAATATTACTAAGCTGCTTAAACCATTGTTGGCAATTTTTAAATGTATAATGTATATCTTGGAATTCAGGAGATATTTCATAATTTCCTGTTTCAATAAATTTATGTTCAAAATATGCAAATAATTTAAAAAGTAAGTCTCCTCTATAATTACTACTGTTAAATTGATTAGAGATTTGCTTAATCGCCTGAAGTTCGTTGGGTGTCATTTCTAATAACATATTTTTTAATTCTTTATTTACAGTTACCAGCTCATTAGTCAACATTCTTAGTAAATTAATATACTGATTAAGAGCTGACTGAAGATTTGTTAAGTGATTAAATTGAGACTTAATATCCTCAAGCCATGAAATAATATCTATCTTATAGCTTAAACATCTTAAATTTATATTAATTAACTCATTATTAGCTTGAATTAAATACTTATTATCAACTTTTTTAATATTACCTAATGAAGAAAAACTTGGTTCATTTCCAAATAACGTTAAATAAATCAATAATGGTTGCTTTTTAGCATAATTTTTACAAAAGTTAAAATATCTTTGTAATTGTTTAGATTGATCGACAGCATAAATTTTATTTTCCAAAATAATTATCTGTTCTTCATTTTCAATCATTAAATCAATCTGGCCATAATCATTAAATCTTTGCTCCTTTTTTGTTTTTATATTACCTCTAATCTTAAAATCTAATTTAAAAAACTCTACAAAACTTTTTAAGAATAAATCTTTTTGCCCATGTGTTCCCTCAGGATCTAATAACTCTTTCAAAATTGGGGTATGGGTGAATACTTCACTATTTGATACTCCACAGATTTTTAATAGATTGAAGTTATTACCATGACTATTGTTTTCTTCTAGAATATTTAGAGTGGACTGAATGATCTGACTAATTTTACTGTTCATTTACCTACTCAAAAAAATAAGGGCTGATTACTCAGCCCTTATTTTTAACTCATCTTATCTTAATTTTCAAAGAAAATCAGAGCATTGCTTTTACACTTGGGAAACGTCTTTCGACTTTTCCCTCTCGCTTATTAAGTCAATTGAGCAGCAGAGATCTTTTTAGTGTCAACCTTGCTTGCTTCAGATGTATAGTCAGACATTTGATCAAAGTTCAGATACTTATAAATATCTGCTGCCATGCTATCAATTTGAGAAGCATACTGCTGATATTCTTCCGGTGTAGGAAGTTTACCCAGTACAGCAGCCACAGACGCCAGCTCAGCAGAAGCCAAGTAAACATTTGCACCCTGACCCAGTCGGTTCGGGAAGTTACGGGTAGATGTTGAAACAACAGTAGTATTTGGTGCTACACGTGCCTGGTTACCCATACACAGTGAACAGCCTGGCATTTCAGTACGTGCGCCAGCTTTACCATAAGTGTTGTAGAACCCTTCTTCCATTAACTGACGTTCATCCATACGAGTTGGAGGAGCCAGCCACAGACGAGTAGATAAAGAACCACCAGGTACTTTGTCTAGAAGTTTACCCGCTGCACGGAAGTGACCGATATTGGTCATACAAGAACCGATGAATACTTCATCAATCTTGTCACCTTGTACCTGAGAAAGCAGTTTTGCATCATCTGGATCGTTCGGACAGCAAAGAATAGGTTCTTTGATATCAGCCAGGTCAATTTCATATACTTTAGTATATTCAGCATCAGCATCAGCTTTAAGCAAGCTTGGGTTAGCAAGCCATTTTTCCATGTTTTCAACACGGCGTGCCATAGTACGAGCATCGCCATAACCTTCAGAAATCATCCATTTTAACATGGTGATATTTGAACGAAGGTATTCAGCAACTTTCTCTTCAGAAAGCGTGATCGCACAGCCAGCAGCAGAACGCTCAGCAGAAGCATCGGAAAGTTCAAATGCCTGTTCAACAGTCAGGTCATTTTCCATTTCTGACAGGTCGATCTCAAGAATACGACCAGAAAAAATATTTTTCTTACCTTTCTTCTCGACAGTCAGGTCACCTGCCTGAATTGCATAGTAAGGAATTGCATGTACCAGATCACGCAGGGTGATACCAGGCTGCATTTTGCCTTTAAATTTCACCAGTACAGACTCTGGCATGTCAAGAGGCATTACACCAGTTGCAGCAGCAAATGCTACCAGACCTGAACCCGCCGGGAATGAAATACCGATTGGAAAACGGGTATGTGAGTCACCGCCAGTACCTACAGTATCTGGAAGAAGCATACGGTTTAGCCAAGAGTGGATAATACCGTCACCTGGACGCAGAGAAACACCGCCACGGTTCATGATGAAGTCCGGAAGCGTATGCTGCATCTGTACGTCTACTGGTTTTGGATACGCAGCTGTGTGACAGAAAGACTGCATGACCAGGTCCGCAGAGAAACCTAAACAAGCCAAGTCTTTTAACTCGTCACGAGTCATAGGGCCAGTTGTATCCTGAGAACCTACAGTCGTCATTTTCGGTTCACAGTAAGTACCCGGACGAACACCTTCACCTTCTGGAAGACCACAAGCGCGACCTACCATCTTCTGGGCCAGTGTAAAGCCTTTACCAGTATCTGCTGGCTGTACAGGTGTACGGAACAGTGTAGAAGGACCAAGGCCCAATGCTTCACGTGCTTTCGCTGTCAGGCCACGGCCAATAATCAGGTTGATACGGCCGCCTGCACGTACTTCATCTAGAAGTACTGGAGTTTTCAGTTCAGATTCAGCGATTTGTTCGCCGTTTTTGAACGCAGTAACTTTAGCTTCGTCTTTATTGACTTTAAGAACGATTTCATCGCCCATGTTCATTTCAGAAACATCGATCTCAACTGGTAATGCACCAGCATCTTCCATCGTGTTAAAGAAAATAGGAGCAATTTTACCACCTAAGCACACGCCACCATCTTTTTTGTTTGGAATGTGCGGAATTTCTTCACCAAAGAACCAAAGCACAGAGTTGGTTGCAGACTTACGGCTTGAACCTGTACCAACTACGTCACCTACATACGCAACCTGGTTGCCTTTAGCGATCAGGTCTTTAATCTGGCTTAATGGACCAACTTCACCCTGTTTTTCAGGATTGATACCGTCACGTTCATTCTTCAGCATTGCATTTGCATGTAATGGAATGTCTGGACGGCTCCAGGCATCCTGTGCTGGAGACAGGTCATCAGTGTTGGTTTCACCTGTTACTTTAAATACAGTAATTTTGATTTCTTCAGGAACATCTTTACGGCTAGTAAACCATTCAGCATCTGCCCAAGATTGTAAAACTGCTTTTGCATTTGCATTTCCAGCTTTAGCTTTATCTGCCACGTCATGGAATGCATCAAATACAAGAAGAGTTTTTTTCAGTGCTTCGGCAGCCAGTTCAGCCAGTTCAGCATCATCAAGTAATTCAACTAAAGGGGCTACGTTATAACCGCCGAGCATTGTACCTAACAGGTAAACTGCACGCTCTTTAGAAATTAATGGAGAGGTCGCTTCACCTTTTGCCACGGCAGCCAAGAAAGCAGCTTTTACATAAGCTGCTTGATCAACACCTGCGGGAACTCGGTTTTCAATCAAGTCAACCAGGTATGCTTCTTCACCAGCAGGTGGATTTTTTAACAATTCAACCAGCTCAGCTGTTTGAGTATCGTCAAGTGGCTTCGGTGGGATTCCGAGTGCGGCACGTTCTTCAACGTGTTGGCGGTAAGCTTCTAGCACGGTGTAATTCCTCTTTTTTAAAAAATTACTTGTGAATTCCAGCTTCTTCAAAGCTTCACAAATAATATGGACTGTAAAATTTTACTAAAATTCCCGATAAAAGTTAATGCAAGTAAAGTGTTTCTTTGTGATGCCCATTATTTTATAACTAAATGTTATTCATATAATCTCTCAAGTGTCTTGGATCTTGAGCCTCTGTCTCTACTAAAATTTTGACCGTCGTCAGATGACAGTATAGAAGGTTAAAGTGAAGAAAAATTCTTTTCTCCAATTATCTTTAGTCGGGTTGGCAATTTCTGAAAATTAACTGTGCATTTTGCTTTCAATAAATACATTTAAAGCTAGTTTTATTTTCAAGATTTAATCTAAGCACTACCAAGGAGCCCAAGCATCTTACTTAAAATACTTAGGCTATTTTATAAAGTTAGATATAAGTTATAGTTTTTTATATTGTGGCATCCGGTCATGTGGTGTACTCAGGCACTGTTCATAGGCCTGCTGTTTAAATTTTTCTTGTACATCAAGTTTTGCCTGCTTACCCTCAACTCTTGGCTGAAGATAAGCCTGATCCAGAATTTTAAGAATCATTTCTTTGATTAGTGGATCTTCCACACGGTTAGCATGCTCCAGTGCCCGAGCTTTATCAATCCCAGACTGGCGGTCTAGCATGATTGAACGTGCAGCATTACCTAGACTGGTACAAAAGCCTTGCCACTGCTGCTCAGGCGTTAAAGGGGGTTTCTCGCTACAGGCAGCCAAAAGTAAAGCAGTACCTATTACAATAATTTTCTTCATCTGCACTCTCCTCTTGGCCCGTATCATACCCAACTTCAATGCTATATAGCGAGCATTTAGCCCTCAAAAGCCGAAGCCCTGATCATTTAGAGTTAATCACCATAACTTAAGTACCGGGCATTATAAGGTTGCCAGTACTGTGCTTTCGTTTTGATTAATATATAGATACCAATAGCCGTACCGATGGGAAAACTAAAAAGTAAAATAATACCAAGTAAGCGAGACAGGCGCCGACCATAATCTGTGCCATATTTGACTTCAATTGCGGCTCGGACATGAGCCAGTGCCAGCATAACCAGCAACACTATAAAAGCCAGATTAATATATTTCTTTTCAGGCACCTGCGGAAAATACAGTACAAAAAATAGTAGGATGAAAATAGCTGCGACATACAAAATGGCTACAGCACGATGCATGCGATACACCCCGGGATTTCGTATCACGAGCATACTCATTCTCCTGATTATTCTATTATGGTTTCATTATTGTTCTCATATTAAGTATATAACTTATTTAATGAGTTATTGTACGAAATAGTGGATAAAAATATTTGAAATTTCATTTACTTTTACCGTTTAGAATTTGCAAAAAAACAGGACATTTTCGAAAGAATGTCCTGTTTGTCTATATTTGAAAACAGATTAAAAACGCCAGTTATAAAATAGATCTATAGCACGTTCTAGCGACTGGCTCGCCTCCAGATATAAGCGACGGTTCACCTGGTAACGAACGGTAAGTGTATTAACCGGTGTAAATACCCCAACTCCATAACGGATATAAAGGTCAGGCGTAATATAACCGGTCAGGCTCACTTGAGTATCATCTCCGGTGCCCTGTGCATCTAGCGCCAGACCACTTAAACCAAAAGTACGCCCAATCTGATTGGTAAAGGCACGTGTACCACCCAGCCCCAGACTGATACCCGCTGCTGCAATTGTATTATTTACATCGGATCTAAAGCCTTCTGCATTATTCAGACCAGTTGTACCTTCATTAATTCGCCCGGTAAGTATCGCATTTAATGCTTCCTGCTCAGAAAGTCCAGCATCATTATAAATCTGGATATTTGGACTGGATGCTGTACCCGTCACACGTACCCCGACAGTACTGCCCTGAACATTTTTACTGGCTTCAACATCAAGTGACGGGTTAGATAGAGGACCATTAAAACGTGCAATTGCCCGATTCAAGTCCAGACGCTGGCCATACGCTTCAATTTTTACTTGACGACTCACCCCGATGGCACCATTAGCATTCATTGCAGTCTCCAGACCGCGCTGGGTCAGATAAACCCGGCCCAACAGTGGAATACGACTGTCAAAGCCTTGAAAGATCACCTGATCACCCAGATTGACCTGCACATCGGCACGGATATCCCACGGTCGGGCTGAACGCAGGATTGAAAGCTGATCCTGGCCTTCCTGTACTACACGAACATCTGAAGATACATTTACTACTGGCGCACTGGATTCCGGCATAGAAATAAGCGCGCGTGGCACATCAATCTTACCTTTAAGTGTCAAACGCTTACTCATTGGCAATACGTCTAAAGATACTTCCGGAGTCACTACAGCAGTTACCAGAGGAGCCTGACGGATGAGCAGATTCTCACCCTTCAAACTGAGTTGAATTCTCGGATCATTACGCCAGTCCACACTACCCGTTAAAGAGCCTACTCCACGGCCACTGTTGAAAGCACCATTAATGGTGGCCTGATCTTGACGGATAGCTGAATAAACTTGGATATTGGTCAGATTTACTGGCAGTGAAATCATGCTGATAGCGCCGTCTTTTAAGCGTAGATCTCCATTAAATTCTGGCTGGGTTAAGTAACCACCAATTTTTCCGGCAAGTGATAAAGTACCACTAAGTGAACGCACATCCTGAATAAATGGCTTAAGTACACTGAGCTGAATCCGGTCAAAAGCGACTTCACCACGCATTGGCATCGGGGTCTGATAAGGATTAATAACCACGTTTGCATAACCTGTACCAATTGCTGGGGTGGTTACATCAAGACGTAATTGCAATCCTTCACTGATACTCTTGGCAATTACACTCAGTTCATCATAACGTACAGCCGTCGATACTTCCTGCGGATCTTCCGCAGCCATACCGATTTCACCATTTCGGGTAACCAGCCGCGCATCAATTTTCGGTTTACTTCCTTGCGCCCATGATGCTCTTGCATACCCATTCAGTTTCCCGGTAACTGCCAGACCTTCCGGCATAAATGCAGCAAAATCATTCAAATCAAGATTAGTTGTTACCAGTGAGGCACTGCCTCTGGTTTTACTCACACGCAAAGGTTGATCCAGACATAATCGACTTTGCTGACTGGCCCAGCAATGCTGCCCAACATAAAGTTCAGTACGCGCAGCCGAATAAATTACCGGAGCATTTTGCTGCTGAACCAGATGTGTACGTGTCGAGTTGAAATCCCCTTGCTGTATCTGGCCTAACCAGTCATTTTGTGTATTAAAACCACCTGCCAAACGTACAAAAAAACGAGTATGGCGGTTATTTGCCTCAGCTGTCATCACATGGGCTTTACGGGTACCCGCAATCCGAATCACTCCTTCACGAATTTCTCGGTCACCACGGCGCAGGTTTTCAAGACGTCCAGTCAAAACTGTAGGTGCTGTATCTGAAGATGGCAACTCACCCCGAACCGAGAGCTTGCGTATACTGAACAGATTGTTCAGTGCCAGATTATCCATTACCAGATTTGTAGTCAGTCTTAAGCGGGGTTGGGCCTGTAAATTAACATAGCCATAAGCACGACCACGTAAGCCGCTGTAAAGCTCATATAATGCAGGCGCATTAATTTTGATTCTCAGGTTCTGGGCATTACCTGTTGCCTGTACCTGATTTTTACCATATGCCAGGAACAGGTTATTAGCTTCAAACTGCTGAGGCAAAAGACCTTGCTGCCTGGAGTCAATGACTACCGCTAGATTGCCCCGTCCTCGTACAGGCCGGTTATTAATAAATCCTGCAAGATTTAGTTTCTGAAGGTTAATACGTTTTAAAGTATCTGACCAAACCCCTTGTGTCTTGATATTTCCAGACAACTCACCCTTAACGCTAGAAACAAAATAGTGCGGTTTAAACCGGATTAATGAAGCATTTAGGTCCCAGCTTATTCCATTTTTCAAATTAAGCAGACCATTAGCCTGTATTTGTCCGGCTATTCCCTTGTGTTGCAGCTCTTTAATTCGTATAAGTTCTGGTGTACCTGACATGCGTAATTTCAACAAGCCCTTACCTTGGTTAAAGGCATTAAGCGAACCATCGTAATTTACACCAAAACCGCGTAGCCCTCCGCCAGACTTCTCATCCCGGAATAGCAAGGCAATATTACTGTTACCACTGAGCTGCACAGTTTCCTGCTTATTTTGGGCCAGTCGACCAGACAGATTGATATTCTTAAGTTGAATAATCTGCTGGTTTGGCCGTGCATAGCCGCTACCGCTGACTGAACCATTTAATAAATTGACAGGCGCACTGGCAACAACAGTTTGCGGGTTAAAGTTCTGGGCTTTTATAAAAGCATTCCAGCTTAACCGACGCTTCTCATGCGGAAGTAAAACTTTGGCATGCCCACTCAGACCACCTTGAGCTGCCTTATAGCTGAACGCAGGTACATTGAGAATATTATTTTTCAGATTGAGTTGAGCATTATATTGACCCGGTGGCAACATACCTTCTTCATTACGGCGGACTACTGTTGCCACATGGATATTCTGCTGACCTTCGACCAAGGCTAGATTAACGCGGCCGGATTCACTGCTTAACCAGCCCACATAAGGTACGGCACGATCAATATTATTCCAGCGCACATCCAGCAACATAGGTTGTGGACGTCCTGTCTCCCCAGCGTTTTGGTCCAGTTTCAAATTCCAGGTTTCATAACGGTCAAAGTCTATAAGACCGGTAGCATGCAACCCGTTTTCCAGTGTACCGCTAGAGGCAAGATTCGCATCTAGAGAGGGTGGCAAGAAATCTCGTACGGCTTGAGGCAAAATTTTATTATCTGGACTAAGACGGTCTGCGCGGCCTTTTAAATCCCAGGTTACCTGTTCGTCCCAACCGACTCTGCCTGCCAGATTAATTGAACCGCCCATTAGCTGGCCATTTAAATTGGTAATATTAAGCTGATTGACTAAGTCAGTATTCATCAAGGCATTATATTGACCTTTAGGAATATCTTTACCGCTCAGATCGGTATTTATATCTAGATCAAGCTGTTTAATATCTCCATTAAACTTTGCTACGCCTTTTTCACTGAACAGTTTCTGCTCGGTCATTAAAGGCCAGTGATAATTATTCAACTGTAGCTCACCAAACATAGGCACATGTTCACGTACCGGATGCAAGACTACCCAGCCAGTAAGCAAATCTGGAGTATTAGTGGCCACACCCGCCTGAACACTGTCCAGACTACCCTTAGCTACTATTTTAATATCATGAATATTAAGGTTATTTCTTAAAGCGGGAATATTCAAATCACCAATGGCATTTAATGGATAATTACCTGAAAAGATAATCCGGCCTGTTGCATTGCGCAGACTTAAATAGCCCATATCCATACGTGAACGCTCGAAGTTCAGCTCAGTACCTGACCAGAGAGCATCATTTAATTCAATATTATAAAAATCCACTGCAGAGGTGGTGGTTTTAATCAGTAAATGGTCAACTGTTCCATTATCTACTCGAAGTACAAAAGGAAGCTTGATATCTTTAAATTCAAATGGTTTACCATCAGAAGGTTTATTATTAATCACCTGTAAATTACGCACGTCGGCATAATTCAAATGCAGTTCTTTTTGCAGTATTGCCCGCCATCCCAAAGTAATCTCGGCGCGGTCAATTTTGACATCGACCTGTTTCACTTTAACCAGAATATTACGCAGTGTAATGCCACGCAGTAAGTTTCCACCTTCATATTCATATACAATAAAGGTCTGTCGCTCCAGCACCCGGTCCAGTAAAAATTTACTGCCGCGGTCTGTAGAAAACATAATCCCCAATGCGGATGCCAAAAGCAGTATCACAATCAATAAAGCTAAAAGTGCACTACGAATTACACGTTTACGATGATTTTTTTTAGGTGCTGGAGCTGGTGAATTTACCCGCTGTTCTGCATCAGCCATAATATTCCCGAGAAAATTTTATATATTTATTAAAGTTGTGGGCCAATAAAAAAATGTAACCGGATAGGTATATTATCATCTGAAAGCCCTGCGGCGACATCCAGACGTATCGGTCCTACCGGTGAACTCCAGCGGATACCCAAACCGGCGCTATAAGCGGTCGGTGTATTAAAATCTTTATCATAAGCATTGCCAGCATCAGCAAATACTGCTGCTCTCCAGCCATCTTTAAATTGGTAATTATATTCTAGCGATGTCGTTGCTAAAGCCTGGCCACCTACCTTATAACCAAACTCTTCTGGTGACAGGCTCTTGTAATCAAAGCCCCGAATGCTCTGGTCACCGCCGGTAAAGTACCGGATATTATAGGGAACCTGATCAAAATCTTCTGTAAAAATATAACCAACATCAGCACGCCCCACAAACTGATGATCATTATTTTCACCTAGCGAATAAATAAAGCGCCAGCCAGCATTAACCAGTGCCATATCAGCATCAGAAAGTAAGGTTTTACTACCCAGTTCCACTTTATAGGTTTGTCTAAAACCACGAGTTGGATTTACCCGTGCATCGCTGTCAAGACGTGAGGTTTCATAGCCAAATAATAAAGACTGCTGTTCAGGATTTGAACCGGGGATCTGAAATGCATCTGGTATGCTGTCTGATACGATATTTCCACGCTGGTTCAGCCGGTCTAAACGGTAACGGGCCCCAAAAGTATGTTGCCACTGGCCTCGCGGATTTTTGATAATCCGGTCTATGCCTGCAACTGCTGACTCAATATCCAGATTAAGGCCTTTACCGACATCTTCCCGCTCTTCACGCTCATATCCACCAACCAGGTTAATATAATCGTCAGTTGGATGGTTATATGGAATCGTATAACGGCCATCAAGCGCCTGACGGATTTTAGATACTTCCAGATTACTGTCAAAAGCATGACCACGCCGATTCACGATGGCACGACGATACTGGGTACGCAGGCGCGCGCCTGTGTCACTACCATAACCAATACCAGTTTCAACACTATTTAAACTATCGGCATTTAAAGTAATGAGAACCGGAATGCTTCTTTCTGCACGGGCCTGCTCACGTAACTGTTCCTGTTGTGCTTCCCGCTCATCCTGAACCTGCTGTTGCTCGCGGGCCAGTGAGGCTTGTTGTATATCTGGCTGTGTGCCGGCAAACTGTTTTTCATCGACTACGTTCTGGGTAACTTCTTGCGCAGAAGTATTTTTATTACGTTGCTGATCCTGTGTTAATGTCTGTTCAGAAATTTGCTGCTGGTCAAGCAGGGTCTGTATATCTGGGGGAAGTTCGAGCGGTTTTTCTATCGGATCCGGCTTTACTGCATCGACCAGGGTATAGTTAAAATAGCGCGCATTGGTGAGGTTGTTTGCCAGCGTGTTAATACGCCAGGAAGTATAGTCATCACCTTCTTTCCAAGGAACCATACTCTGTAAGATATCATCATCCAGCGGAAAGGGTTTGGAAGGGTCACTCATCTGGAATACAGGTTTCTTCAGGCTATATCGGTCACCCGTTTCATAACGCAAATTGATTTCTGCCGTATTCTGTGGCTGACTGATTTTGACATCATGCAGGCGCCAGTAAGCATCGAAATAACCGTTATTGCTAGCTGCGTCAGTGATACGGCGTTTGGTCTCTTCATAAAGTCCATGATGAAAAATATCACCAACGTCCTGATCGGGAATAAGCTCGATAACCTGAAATTGTGGCTGTTCACTACCTTCCCCAGAAATTTCAATGTCCTGCTCGGTAATGCGTACCGGTTCATTCGGCTGGACATATACCCGTACCCGGCTATCACTTACTTTTTCAAAGCGAAAGGTCGAGTTATAGTAACCCACTGCTTGCGCAGCCTGATTTGAGAGACTGCGTAATTGTGGTAAAGCACTATTAAAGTCCTCAAATGACTCTTGGGTAAAACTGGAAAGTTTTCCTCGTATGTTGGCAGCCAGCTCTGGAGGAGCACCCTCAACAGTCGCGGTAATCCGTGGCACTGTTTCTGCTGTACTCATATCTCGTGGCGGACGAATCCGGTACAAGACTCGTTTGAAGATATTCGGTTTTTCAGCATCTTTAGGCGTAGTTTTTCCGGTATCCAGTGCAGCCAATGTACGACCTGATTCGTTGATTTCTGCTACAATTGCACGATCTGACTGAATTTGCTGCATTAACTGGTCAACATTTACAGGCGCCTGGTTAATGGCCGTCAGCTCCTGCTGGCTTGCCTCAGGAATAGCCGTTTCCGGAGCACGGTTTAAACCTGCACGAAATGCTTGAGCCTCTGATTTTGCCTCTTCTGCGACACGGTAAATTTCATTGGCCATACTCTGGTCAATCTGCTCGACCGGATACTCTTCAAGATCTTCAAACTCTATGGGTTTAAAGGCTGAGTTAGTATCCTGATCTGTCTGCTGCTCCAGCAATCTTAAGCTGTCCTGATTTACGCTCCGATCCTGCGTTATTTCTTCTTTCTTGTCTTCAACTACTTTTTGTAATTCTTGTTCTGTCATGGAAGGTGCAG
The DNA here is from genome assembly GCF_000620525.1 of Acinetobacter sp. UNC436CL71CviS28. Classification (NCBI taxonomy): domain Bacteria; kingdom Pseudomonadati; phylum Pseudomonadota; class Gammaproteobacteria; order Moraxellales; family Moraxellaceae; genus Acinetobacter; species Acinetobacter sp. UNC436CL71CviS28. The sequence goes on along the minus strand of NZ_JIBB01000015.1, from coordinate 11,697 downwards.
CGGCTATCTCATCCTGATCATCTTCAGGCTGGCCTTTTGCCTCACTACGACTGGTTAATACTGGCTTGGATTCTAGCCGGTAAGTCGGGATAGGTTCCTCCTGTGCATAGACAGAGGCAGTAAATATACTTAAAAATACATTTGTATAGACCAGTTTATTGATATGATTTATTTTCAGTATACGGTGTATTGACCGGGTCAGAGCTGACTGTTTAAAGTTAATTTTTGCAGGCATGTAAAACTCTAAATTTATTTTAGTGGAAAAATTTCCTAATAAATAAACCGGAAATCAGGCAAAACAGTTCGTTTTTCATGGCTCAACGGTTAAAAATATCATACATGAAATTACTTAGAGTTTTACTATTTACACACATTTCTTAATAAAACTAATGAAGTTTATTGCCCATGGAAAAACCAGAACATCTTCTTCACTCGCGCCGCTTTCTGCCGATGTTTTTAACTCAATTTTTCGGGGCCCTTAATGATAATATTTATAAACAGGGATTATTATTAGTTATTACTTATGGGTGGATTCACCAGCAAGGTGTGCCGGTCAGTACCCTAAATAATTTAGCTGCCCTGTTATTTATTTTGCCTTACTTTATTTTTTCAGCAACTGCCGGACAAATTGCAGATCGTTATGAACGCTCACGCCTGGTTCGTATGATTAAAATTCTCGAGATTATGATCATGCTAATTGGCAGTGCAGGCTTTCTGATGGGTAACCTATGGTTATTGTTGCTTGCACTATTTATGATGGGCACTCACTCGACCTTTTTTGGTCCAATTAAGTACGCGATTCTGCCTGAAATCTTAAAACCACAAGAGTTAATGTCTGGTAATGCCCTGTTTCAATCCGGTACCTCTATCGCGATTTTAATGGGCATGATTTTAGGCGGCGCCGTAATCTCAATTTCTCAAGGCAATCTATTTTGGATCAGCCTGACAGTAGTAGTTATTGCTTGCTTAGGCTATTTAACCAGCCGTTTTATTTTACCTCAAAAAGTATCTGCCCCTGATCTCCAGATTGACTGGAATTTTTTTAGAACCAGTTTCCAAACAATTCAATATGCTAAAAGTCTGCCATTAATTTTTACTATTTTGCTTGGCAACTCATGGTACTGGTTTTATGGTGCTACTTACCTGACCCAAATTCCTCAGCTTACCCAGCAAAATCTGCACGCTTCTGAAAATGTGGTCAGCCTGTTATTAACCTTTTTCTCTGTAGGCATTGGAGTCGGTTCGTTACTGTGCCGCAAGATTGGTGGTGGTGAGGTCAATATCAAAATGGTGCCTGTGGGCGCAGTAGGTCTGACTATATTTGCACTTTATCTTGCTGGCAGCTTGATGTTTGTACCCGAACGTACTGGTGAAATGCTGAGTTTGAGTGATTTTTTCCATCAGGGCTGGGTTTATTATCATGTCATGCTGGCAGTCACTTTACTGGGTATCAGTGGCGGTTTTTATATTGTTCCACTGTATGCCATGATGCAGGCTTATTCACCTCGCTCACACCGGGCACGGGTGGTCGCAGCAAATAACATATTAAATGCTGTTTTTATGGTAAGTTCCGCCATCTTTTCTATTTTAATCTTAAGCATACTTAAAATTGATATTAAAATACTTTTTGTCATCACTGCGGTACTGAGTGCTATTTTTACCATTTGGCTGTTGATCAGGCTAAAACCGATGCTTGAAAATACTCAAAACTCCCTGGAGGATTAACCATGCGTCATTACACCGGTATGGACCGTCTTATTCAATCTTTTGATCAGGCCCTAAGAAGTCTGGTTCCGGGCGCAACTACAGCCCAACGTGATAATCCCGCCCATAGTTCTGATACCCATCTGACTGTAAGTGATGCCCGCCATGTAGCTGGTCTAATGCGTGTGAATCACAGTGGTGAGGTATGTGCCCAAGCGCTTTATCATGGTCAGGCACTGACTGCCAAGCTGCCAAATGTGCGCCGGGAAATGGAACAGGCGGCCATTGAGGAACAGGATCATCTTGCTTGGTGTGAAGACCGTTTAAAGGAACTTGATAGCCACACCAGCCTGCTTAATCCGGTCTGGTACAGCCTTTCATTTGGTATGGGCGCACTTGCCGGTATTGCAGGTGATAAATATAGTCTGGGCTTTGTTGCCGAAACTGAACGTCAGGTCAGTCTACATCTGGAAGATCATCTTCGCCAGTTACCGGCCCAAGATGACCGTTCACGAAAAATTCTGGAACAGATGAACGAAGATGAATTGCATCACCGGGATACTGCATTGAATGCCGGAGGGGTTGATCTGCCTTATCCAGTCCGGATGACCATGACAGCAATTTCTAAACTGATGACTAAAACCAGTTACTACATTTAATGCTTTGTCCTTTAGTTTTAAATCACAGGAATATTTAGTCTTCTGATATATAAAACTACTTTAATCCAGCATATCGATATTCCAGCAGGGATACGGATGCTGGATTTTTTGTGGCTGTAATTTTACCCCGACATCCTGCAGTGGAATTCTGACATCCAGCGGCAGAGGCATCTTTCTAGAATTAAAGTTTAACTGTTGCAAGTTATTCCCCCATGCAATTACATCCACATCGAGAGTAATACAATGAGAAGGCCGGATACGCCCAGCCTGCTGTTCCAGTTCTTTGCTCCATTGCTGCATCTGCTTTGCACTTAACTGACTTTCAAGCAGACAGGCAGCATTCCAGTAATCTGCACCAATACTATCCCGACAGGGAATCAGATAAACTTTAGACCAGTGAACCCGTCCTAACTGTGCCAGTGCGGAACGTGCAAACTGGAAATATTGATGAGGCTGTTGATTACTGGCCAGAGCCAGTAGATAGCATGTTACGGTGGCGTTCAAGACGAATTCCTACAGAATTTGCTTGCGCGATAATGGCAGGCTTGCGGACCGTAATAATAATAGATTCAATACTAAAAAAGGTAGTAAAAAGTTTTTCAATTACTAACTGCGCCGCATGTTCAATCAGTTTTGGTTGTGCCTGCTTGATGACCTGTGTAGTCAGCTCACAGATTTCAGCATAATTAAGTGTATCTTGCAGCTCATCACTGGCTGCTGAACGGCTCAGGTCATTGTGGATCGTGAGATCCACCAGTAAAGGCTGGGTAATCTGGCGCTCCCAGTTAAAGCAACCGATGACGCTTTCAACCTTTAATCCTTCAATGATAATTGCATCCATAATGACCTGACTTATTTAATTAATGTTTAAGCAATAAATTCGGATCCATATTCTGCACCATTTGCAGACGCTGGTCCGCATAAATATCAGTATATGGCGCCAGAACACGCATAAAACGGTCGAAATATAGCATCTGCTTGAATAGTAGTGCAAAATCACGCGGGAACCGAATACCGTGCCGCTCACCAACAGCCACCATATCCATCATGATGTCATTTAAGTCTGCCGGGTTAGAAGACAGTATTTCTTGTGGGTCTGCCAGTAAGACCCCGCTAAATAAACGCTCTAGATCCGCTGCTAAAACCTGTACATCAATTTGCTGGTCAGTCATGCCCATATTTAACATATTCTCTGCCATTGCCTGATAATTGGTATGCTGCAAGGCATCCATAAAAGCAATACAGGCTGTCCAGACTTCAGATTTTAACTGTCCGACTATACCAAAATCAATAAAACCTACCCGGCCATCTTCTAGCAGCATCAGATTACCTGCATGCAAGTCAGCATGGAAACTCTTACAGAGCATCAAACTGCCAAACCAGGTATTCATAGCTGTAATCAGCACTTGTGACGGGTCTTTAGCATACTTTTTCACCACCTCAAAATCAGTCAGAGGTACGCCATACAGACGCTGCATAGTCAATACACGGCGGGTAGAATACTGATGATAAACCTTTGGTGCTGTAGCAGCCTGATTTTGGCTGATTTTCAAATACTCAATAAAATCATCGAGGTTCTGTGCTTCTTCAATAAAGTCAACTTCACGTACCATACGTGTCTTGATCTCATCAACAATATCAGCCAGTGAAGCAAACTTGACCTTGGGTACGACTTTTTCCAAAAGTTTGGTGGCCCAGTGCAAAACATTCAGATCAGTATACAAGATGGTTTCCACACCGGGCTTTTGTACTTTGATCACCACATCTTCACCACTTTTAAGTTTGGCGGCATGAACCTGTGCTATAGACGCAGATGCCAGTGGTGTCTCATCAATTGAAGCAAAAATTTCAGACAAGTCGCGATCTGCAAATTCTGAAGCCAGAACCTGTTGAATATAAGAAAAAGGCAAAGTAGGGGTCTGATCCAGACAACCCTGAAATTCTTCAACAAATTCACGTGGAAAAAGTGAAGGTGTACTGGCAATAAACTGGCCAAGTTTAATATAGGTAGAACCCAAGGATTCAAAAGTTTCACGCATCATTTTAGCATTATTGGGCTTTTCAGCCGCGGTGGCATATTTAATGCCTGTCTTGGCTGCGATTACTGCAGTTTCACCTATACGGGCTACAGACCGCATGCTTTCAAACCATATATTTTTTTTCATAGCTTATAAATACAAGAATAATGAGAGAGATTTTAACAAATACACCCTAGTTTAAAGGGCTTTTTGCTCGACAGGCTGAACAATTTGTATCGTTTTCAAATTTAAGTATACGTTGTTTCATACTCAAACCATCCCAGAGTAAAAGTTTTTCTCGTAATGGTAAAAGATTTAAACCTAAATATAATAAAGCATGATGCGCTTGTAATGACGCCATCATTACCGGTGTAGTGGCCAAGACTCCCGAATCAGCACAGCGCAAACTTTCATCCGTATGCTGGCCTTTAGGAAAAATACATTCATAACAGGCAGAGTTACCTTCTACCATAAAAAGCTGGCCTTGAAAGCCAATGGCTGAAGCACTCAATAAAGGAACCTGTTGTATATAACATACTTGGTTTACCAGATAGCGAGTAGAGAAATTATCGCATCCGTCCAGAACCAGGTCCTGTCTGGCAATTAAATCAGCTATATTTTCTGCATCAAGCCGTTGATTAATATGTTCTACCAGAATATAGGGATTGATCTCTTTTAAACGTTTCGCCAGTATTTCAGCCTTATAAAAACCGACATCTTGTGGCAAAAAAGCAGTCTGTCGCTGCAAATTACTAATTTCCACGGTGTCAGCATCAATTACGGTAATTTTACCTACGCCTGCTCGTGCCAGCAACTCGGCAGAGGTGCAACCGATCCCGCCTGCCCCAACAATCAAGACATTTGCCAGCTTGAGTTTTTCCTGCGCGTCAATATCCCAGCCATCGAGTAAAATCTGCCGGCTGTACAAGTGCATTTCATTATCACTCAGTTCCTGACAGTTATCTTGTTTTATCACCTTACATTTCCCTGACTGATCTGCAGCGTGTGTAATTCTATCCTGAATCTTTCATAGTTTTAACTGCTGATTTTATAGTAAAGCTATAACAGCTCCCAGAATATAGATCGCTATGTTAACCATAATTTCCCCCTCTAAAAGCTTCTCAAACTCTAGTTATGTACTTTCTGTTTATTGATGAGTTCTTTCATTGTTGAAATGTATAAGTTAAGTGAGACAATGACTTATTTTCCTAAAAAACGTTTTAATCTGAACAGGTTCTCAAGATTAAATCATTTAAATTAAAGCAAACCTTAACATTAGGAGAATCATTATGACAGAACATGAAAATCGTGAAAAATTATGGGAACTTATTAAAGATGTACGTTTTGCAATGATCAGTCATCAGACTGAAACTCATGAAATTCATGCTCAGCCAATGACTATGCTGAACTCAGAACGTATGGATGAAGACCAGAATGTCTATTTTATTTTAAAAGATACCAATGATATTGTGCAGGCAGTTGAGGCAGGCCGTAATCAGCTTGGATTGGCTTTTTCTAAACCCTCTGATGATATTTATGTATCCATCAGTGCACACGGAGAAATCAGTACAGATCGCGCTTTAATTGATAAGTTATGGAACCCATGGGCAGAAAACTGGTTTGATGGCAAGGATGACCCAAGTGTGCGTGTACTTGTTGCCAAGGCAGTTAGTGCAGAATACTGGAATGTCACTGACAATAAGGTTACACATCTTTTAAAAGTCTTAAAAGGTAACATTACCGGTAAGACAGAGGAGCCTGACTCTGAACATAAGCGTCTTGACCTGTAACCATGTAGAGCATTGAGGATACAAAATTTAATCAGCCTCAATGTATAAAAAGCACCTGAATAGGTGCTTTTTTAATATCTTATGCCTTAACCCACTTTTCTCTTTTCCATTTGAGAAATTTCTTGCTGTTTTAACAGGTTGCGCTGTATTTTACCACTCGATGTTTTTGGTAGCTGACTTACAAATTCGATTTCTTTAGGATAAGAGTGTTTAGATAAACGCGAACGCACATAGGTTTGTAATTTATCTTTAAGTAGCTCAGAAGCCATATACTGATCTTTAAGTACCACGAACGCTTTGACAATTTCAGTGCGTTCAGGATCAGGTTTACCCACGACCGCAGATTCGAGTACCTCTTCGCACTCAAGCAGGGTACTTTCTACATCAAACGGACCTACCCGATAACCTGATGTAGTAATTACATCGTCAGCACGTCCAATAAAATCGATTCCACCCAATTCGTTTAGCTTGACTGTATCGCCTGTCAAATAATATTTTCCGGCAAAGGCTTTACGGTTATGCCCGTCATACCCCTTAAACCAGAATAAGGGAGACTGCTCGCAGTCAAGTCCCAAAATTCCAATACCGCCCTCACCCAGTTCCTGATGTTGCGAGTCCAATACTACAAAACGGTGCCCGGGTATGGCATAACCAGCAGAACCCACCTTTTTAGGATGCTCCAGGGCATGATGATTGGCAATTACCATGCCCAGTTCAGTTTGGCCGTATTGATCGTAAATATTGACCCCCAAACTATCTTTAAACCAGTGAATGACTTCTGGTGTTAAAGGCTCACCAGCACTGCTAACTACACGTAGATGCTCACTGATTTTCTCGTCAAATTTGTGTTTGAATCCAAAAAACATGCGAAATGCAGTAGGCGATCCAGTCAGGTTACTGACCCGATACTTGCGAATGACTTCCAATGCATGATCTACCGTAAAACCTCGCTCATCCATAATAATACTATGACCTAGGCTTAATGGACCTGTAACACCATAATACAGTCCATAGGCCCAGCCCGGATCAGCAAGATTCCAGAATGAATCCTGTTCTTGCAAATCGACGGCATGCTGCATATAACCTTTGAACGCTACCATTGCTTTTAGCGGAACCGGCACAGACTTGGCCAGACCGGTCGTACCTGAGGTAAACATCATCAGGAAATCATCTTCAAAGCTGCGCATAGTCGCTGGACAGTTTTCAGGATACTGCTTGAGTATTTGCCAAAAATCTCTTTCATTCTCCAGATGAGGCACAGAGTATTCTTCAAGATTGACTGTAAGAATTGATGGAATACTAATTCCATTTAGTTTGGTTCGCTGTTCGTGATGAGTCACTACCAGACGGGTATTGGCTGTGGTTAATCTGTGCTCAATTGCTTTAGATTCAAATGCAGTAAATAGTGGCTGATAGACTGCCCCAATACGCCATGTGGCTAAAATTGTAATCAGTAATTCCACTGTTCTTGGCATTAGCCCTGCAACACAGTCTCCCGGCTGAATATTTAATGATTTGAAATAATTTGCCAATTGGCCTGACGCCTGAGCCAGCTGATCAAAACTGTACTCGGCCTGTTGGCCGTCTTTACCTTGCCAGTACAAGGCAATACGGTTAGAACCCGTATGACGCTCACAACACTCTACATAGGCGTTGACAGCTTCAGGCGTACCCAGAAGTTGTTGCTGAATTACCTGTTGCAGATCAAAATCCTGATATGCCTGTTCTAGTGTCTTCATCCCGATGACCTCTTGTTCCTGTAAGGCCACAGATCACTTGTGATCCGCCATAGCCCTATTTTTATTGTTATGTCACTGCTTCAGTTTTTGAGACCTCAGCTTCTATATAAATTTGATTTACTTAAAATAAAGCTTGCAGGTTTTGGTGACAATTTCCAAAACTGTCAAATAAGCTGCCATATTCAGCCTATGAATCAAATTATCTAGGCTGATCATGATAGTTTTCAATCTAAAAATAGGTGGAGTTTCAGATTTTCGTGACTTCGCGTGCAATCACCAGTCTCTGAATATCTGATGCACCTTCATAAATCTGGCTAACCCGAACATCCCGAAAGATACGCTCGACCGGAAAATCAGTTACATAGCCATAGCCCCCATGAATTTGTATAGAATCTGAACAGACCCGCTCTGCCATGGTAGAGGCAAACAGTTTTGCCATTGAGGCTTCTTTTAAACAAGGCAGACCAGCATCTTTCAGACTAGCTGCATGAAAAACTAGCTGCCGGGCTGCTTCAATTTGTGTAGCCATATCTGCTAGACGAAAAGCCACTGCCTGATGCTGCACAATTTCTACACCAAAAGCCTTACGTTCATTCGCATACTGTACAGCAGCGTCTAAAGCAGCACGTGCCATTCCTATAGATTGCGCTGCAATTCCTATACGGCCTGCTTCCAGATTCGAAAGTGCAATCTTGTAACCTTCTCCTTCCTTACCCAGCAAATTTTCCGCAGGAATCCGGCAGTTTTCAAAAATAATTGTGGCCGTATCTGAGGCATGCTGTCCCATTTTATCTTCAATATTTGCGACTACATAACCAGGTATATGAGTCGGTACTAAAAAGCACGAGATACCTTTTTTGCCTGCGGTTTTATCTGTAACTGCAAAAACCAGCGCAACCTGTGCATGTTTACCTGAGGTAATAAACTGCTTAGTGCCATTAATGACCCATTCATCACCGTCACGTTCAGCACGGCAACTGATAGCACTTGCATCTGAACCAACATGCGGTTCAGTCAGACAAAAGCAGCCCAGCCATTCACCTGAGGCAAAGCGGGTCAGATACTCCTGCTTTTGTGCCTCAGTGCCATATGCATAGGTAATACCACAAGGCAATGAATTCTGTACGCTAATGATGGTTGAAATTGCACCATCACCTGCCGCTATTTCCTCTAGAGCAAGCACCAGTGAAATATAGTCAAGTCCAGCTCCACCCCATTCAACCGGTATCGCCATACCAAAAGCACCCAGCTCAGCCAGCTCTTTAAGTTCCTGAGCAGGAAATTCATGCGTTTTATCACGGTAGGCAGCAGTGGGTTTCAGTTTTTGCTGTGAATAATCACGAAGCATGTCCTGAACCATACGTTGCTCGGCAGTTAAAATCATCAGCTTACTTCCTTGTATTATTTGGCAGCCATACGGATTGCACCGTCCAGACGAATTACTTCCCCATTCAAATAGGTATTTTCAACAATATGAGCAACCAGTTTGGCAAACTCTGCGGGTTTAGCTAATCGTGGTGGAAACGGTACCATTTGTCCTAATGCTTCCTGCACTTTCTCTGGCAGGCCTTGTAGCATTGGAGTCTCCATGATGCCTGGCGCAATAGTCATGACCCGAATAGCGTGTTGTGCCAATTCACGGGCCAGCGGTAAGGTCATGGCCACCACAGCACCTTTAGAGGCCGAATATGCAGCCTGCCCGATCTGTCCTTCAAATGCCGCCACAGATGCCGTATTAATGATAATACCGCGCTCTTCCTCCCCTTCTTCAATAGAGTTTCTGGACATTAACTCTGCTGCAAAGCGCAGCATATTAAAACTACCAGTTACATTGATGTCCAAAGCACGTTGAAACAGAGCGAGCTCATGTAGCCCATTTTTCCCCAGTATTTTGGCTGAAGGTGCAATCCCGGCACAGTTGATTAAGCCGTGCAATGCACCAAACTGTTGTGAGATATTGATAAAAAGCTGCTGGACAGCGGTCTCATCTGTGACATCAAGTTTTACAAACTGGGCTTTTTGCCCCAGTTCCTGAACCATCTGCTCACCGGCATCCTGATTCATGTCGACCAGAATTACTTGCGCACCCTGTCCGGTCAATTGTCGTGCTGAGGCAGCACCCAAGCCTGAAGCACCACCCGTAATAACAAATACTTTTCCCTGAGTTTTCATATTTTTCGATCCGGCTGTCGATATTTTTCAAATAAAACGTTTAGTTAAATGCAGGGTAATGGCTCTCTATTTACAGTACAATTTCCAAATTGTGCAATTGGGATGCCAGTTTTGGGCAATCTGGCCAGCTGCTCTACAAACAATTATTCATGATGAGATCAAGTGAAAATATAATGGACCGGACAGATTTAGAAGAAAGCAAAGGAACAATATCCGTCAGTCTGGTTCATGAAGCCTTGATGGTGGCCTATAGCCGTGGACTTGATACCCGGCTCATTCTGCAAAAAGCAGAAATAGCACCTGAAATTCTGCACTCAGCCAAAGCACGTATTCCGGTTTCAGCATATGCCCGTCTCTGGACTGCACTGGCTGATCACATGAATGATGAGTTCTTCGGGATGGATAGCCATCCCATGCGTCGTGGTAGTTACCAGTTACTCAGTAAAATGCTACTACAGGCGGAGACACTTGAAAAAGCAGTTCAGGATATGCTGAAGTTTCTGAACTTTATACTGGATGATTTACAGGTTGAGCTTCAGCTTGAACAAGATAAAGCTTATCTGGTGCTGCATGATCAAGGTCCAGTTAAACGGATGTTCAGTTATGCGACTTATCTGATGCTAGTACATGGCTTAATATGCTGGTTGAGTGGCCAGCGTGTAATATTGGATAAAATTGAACTGCGGTGCATGCAGCCTCTAGATGATCAGGACTATCGAGTTCGTTTCTGTGAAAAAATCTACTATGGCGCTTCTCAAAACCGGATTGAGTTTAGCCGGCATTATCTCGAAATAAAAATTAAGAAAGATAAAAATGCCTGGTACGATTTTTTAAAGCATACTCCCCAGAATCTTCTGGTTCGTTATAAAAATCCTGATTCCTTAAGCTTTAGTATTCGTAAATACTTAAGTGAGCTTATACCAGCAGAGTGGCCGGAACTTACCGACATTGCTGCTCGCTTTAATCTGTCAGAAACCACTATGCATCGACGTTTAAAATATGAAGGTGTAAGCTATCAGCAGCTAAAAAATGATATCCGCCGTGATATAGCCATTGAATATCTGACCCATACTGATCTTTCATTACAAGATATTAGTGAACAACTTGACTTTCATGATGCCAGTGCTTTTCACCGTGCCTTCAAGAAGTGGACAGGGGTCAGTCCGGGTACTTATCGGCAGAATCGGAGCAAGCTCTAACTTGCACTTTAAAGAGAATGACCATAAAAACAGTCTGTGGTCAGCGAAGAAATTTCTTTTATAGCTAGCGGGATAACTTTAATTATCTATTAATTATATGGTAGTGTTTCAAAAAGTATGCTGGCATTAAACGAATCCATTATTGATATAAAAGAACACTAAATCAAAGGCTTTGAAATGATTTTCAAGCTTTTTGGAGAAGTTGCAGCTTCTCCTAAAGCCTCGCCTGATTCGATGCCGTAATCGACAATTATTGCCTTCTATACCCACAGTGAAAAATTTACCAATCAACTGTTTGCATTCTTTAAAGGTCGTAACAAAGCTATCCCAATGGTCACTTGATATACATGTATAGCTTACACCTAACTGCTTCAATTTTAATTTAAGTCGTTTTGCAGTGGCTAAATCTCGGTTAC